>QMWW01000006.1 GCA_003661825.1 Thermoprotei archaeon | reverse complement strand
GATCTTCTCCACTCTAATACGCTCATCGATACCATACACATGTTTATTAGCCGTACTATTGATCGATCCCAGCTTTAACTGAAGCCATTCCTCTAGTTCTTCAAAGCTCTCTAGGCCTTCAGCTTCTCTTGCGACAACACTTATCGAGTCGTTATCTAGGTATACGTCGTAGGGTCTAACTTCGAGTACTTTAGAGACTACTATCCGATGTAGAGCTGTGATAAACCTACCGCTCTCAAACACTATACCGGGGTAGTCCTTGGAGTAATCCGATAACGCTTTAACCATAGCCTCAGCGTATTCGTGTAAGCCGTAATCTGGGGATTCAAGGGTGCTCAGTCTAGATTCGTGGTAAGGGTACGAAAGGCCTCCTCCGAAGTCTATGAACTCTAGGTTCTTAAAACCAGCTTTCTTCAACTCGTTGTAGATGTTCGCTGCTTCTACGAAGTACCCATTAATCTCCTCAAACCTGTGTATTTGGGAGCCAGGATGCATGTGCAGAAGGACAGCGCGCTCATAGATCCAATCATACTTAGCCACTACTTTAAACAGTGTTGTAAGCGATAACCCAAACTTCGAGTCAAGCCCTACAGACTCTCTCCAAGGCCCCTCTCCTCCCGAGAGATACTTTAGCCTAAGACCTACAGCGAAAATACTGTAATCGCTCAGGATCTCGGCGTCGCGTACACCCTCGATGTCGACTATAACCTTCCATCCCTTCTCGGCGAATATTCTGAGCTTTTCAAGTATCGCTCTACTCTTAACTCCATCGACAACTATTATGCGTGGTTCTTCGTCGACATAGCTTTCTATAAGCTCTACTTCTCGTAGAGTATTTAGGTTGAACCCCCACCTATATCTTGATCCATGGCGGTATATGGTGTCTACTACGAGTTTATTACTATTAGCTTTAAGCGGATAAACTGGTATGAAGTCTCCACGGTATTTGTACTTCTCTAAGAACTCCTTATACGTGGCATAGACTAGATCCATCACCTCTCTTATGAATGGCAGTACTCTTATATACGCTCCTACCAGTCCATACTCAGCAACTAGGTCATAAACCCTAAGGTTGTATTTACCCAGCTTTAGTACTAAGTACCCCTCTCTATCTATATCGAAGAACCTTTTCTTCAACGAGCCATTGAGATTGTAGAGTTTCTTAGATTCCTCGATCCCCCATCCACTAGTCATTACTATCTACCGAGACTATTTTGCGCTCACAACTACCCATCTAGTTAAATAGGCTTGAGTAAATCAATACATTCTCTGGTTATTAACTTTGCTTAGCTAGCGATTAGTAGCGGTGATTACTAGTGGAGAACAACTGCATAGAAGAGGGTAGAGTTAGGGCGTACATAGCTAATGTCGAAGAAGCTCTTAGCTCTATCAGTAGTAAAAGTATCGGTAAAGAGGTGGAGAAAGTAGTAGAGCTGGCGAAGAGCTATCTATTCGATGCAAAGTACTACTTGGATAAAGGAGACCTCTCAACCGCTCTAGCTTGTATAGCCTATGCCGAGGGGCTACTAGACGCCCTCAACCACATGGGGCTAGTAGGGATTAAGTGGAAGCCTCTTACACAGCTACTGAAGAGGCCGAAAGTACTTGTTGCAGGGGCCTTTGAAATACTGCATCCAGGCCACATATACTTGCTAAAGAAAGCGTGGGAGCTAGGCGAGGTATACGTGGTAGTTGCTCGCGATAAGAACTTCAAGAGATTTAAGAGAAGAGACCCTGTTATCCCAGAGGAGCAGAGAAAGAAGATCGTTGAAAGCGTAAAGTATGTTTCGCATGCCGTTCTAGGAGATGAAGAAGACATATACAAGCCGATCGAGGAGATATCCCCGGATATAGTGCTGCTAGGGCCAGATCAGCACGTAGATCCAGAGGAGTTGAGGAAAGAGCTTGAAAGAAGAGGAGTAAGAGGAGTTAGAGTAGACAAGCTCAGCGAGAGAGTAGGAGATAAGCTGTACAGCGTGTCTGGAATCATCGATAGAATAGTTGAAAAATACTGTAGAGACTAGTCTCTAGTACTAGCTGTCTCCACTCCTAGTACTAGATAGCAGGGCTCTGAGTAGCTCTAAACGCTTCCTCTTCTCACCAGCATACTGCCCAATAAACTCTAGTGCAGCTTTCCTCAGAGGAGAAAGCTCTGGTACAGGCTGATACCACTCTTTTACCTCTCTAAGTACTCGTGCAGCACTAGCTACTATGTAGCCTACGTTGTAAGCATCTCTTACTGCTTGCTCATCATTTAGAACGTCCTCTTTATCGTGGCTATACGCTAGAGCCCATGGGGGGATGTGGACGCCCATACTGTTCATTACAGCCATCAAATACGCTATAGCATGCAGTCCTCCGACATCGTTGCCTACCGCTATGAAGCCAGCTACTTTTCCCTCTAGCATGCTCCTACCCGTATGGTATATCATGTTCTCCATACTAGTTAGCCTATCAATGAAGTTCTTGAGCACACCTGTAACGTTGTACCAGTACACTGGGGATAATATGATGAATCCATCGCTTTCTAGCACTCTCCTACCGATATCATTGAAGTCGTCATCCGATATAATGCATGGAAACCTGCAGATCCTGGGATCGTCGGATACACAGCCTATGCACTCCTTGATCCTGTAGTCGTACAAGAATACTAAGCTAGGTTCACCACCCGCGTCTTTTACACCCTTCATCGCTATAGCTGCAAGCTTTGCCGTTGAACCGTACTTCCTAGGGGATCCGTTGATCAGCAGTATCCGGGTTTTGCCCAAGAATATCACGCCCTAAGATCTGTTGAACTAGGCTACTACTATGGAAGAACATAGTTATAGGTATTTAGGCTTACTCGCTACACCTATGGTAGGCGATCATACTGGACTAGGCGGGATCCTCAGTAACGCCGACCCTCTTCACAGCTAGTGGAGGGCTCTGACACGGGTTCGCTCATCACTATAGCTAATCTATGCGTTAAACCAGCTATTTAAGCAAACCGGGGGATAGCTTATTTTTAGTCCTAGTAAATTAACTGTATACTATGGTGTACTAAGCTTGGTATTCTTTAAGAAGAGAGTTAGCGATCCCCTGGAAGAACTAAGAAAAGAAGCTAGTGGAACTATGAGGATCGAGTCCGTCTTTAAACATGGTGAAAGAATACCCGATAAGTATACATGTGATGGAGAAGACATATCTCCGCCTATAAGAATCTCCGGAGTCCCGGAGAAAACCGTAGAACTCGTACTCATAATGTACGACCCAGATGCCCCTATAGGGACATTTTACCACTGGCTGCTCTACAGCATACCACCTGAAATAGCTGAAATACCCGAAGGAGTGCCTAGAGACAAAGTTACAGCATATGGTGTTCAAGGTATAAATGATTTCGGGGACTACGGCTACGGAGGCCCTTGTCCTCCACATGGCCATGGAACCCATAGGTACTTCTTCGTAGTAGTGGCTTTAAGCGAGCGGACCGAGCTAGAGCCAGGTGCTGATATCGATTCGCTAATGGATAGAATCCGTGGCAAAACCCTAAGCTATGGAGTCTTAATGGGAACTTATAGCAGGTAGAAGAGAGCAGAGAAGGCCCTGGATACCGTGAATATTTTACCGTATCGCCTGGATCCGTAGTTGATCCACCGCTATCCGCGCTTCCCAATGCATTATAGCCATCACTACTGCGACTACGATAAATCCAAGGTTCTTTAAACTAAACTGCTCCAACTATCTAGAGTTTAGGTGTAAACTATGAATATGACTTCGGGAGAAACTAGGAGCTACTTCGAGTCCGTGCCACAACAACAGGAGAGAGCAGTAGACGAGCTATCGCTGATCGAGGCGATCAGAGACCTCTACATACTAGCGCTTACATACCACGGTCTAGCGACTTCCAGAGAACACAAGCTAGAAGCCATTAAAATCATATGGTACTTGACTAATAAGTGGATTGAGTGCTTAGCTCCTATAAGGTACGTTCCAGGAGTAGTTGAAAAACTCGGAACAGCGATCAAAGCTAGGCTATGGGACTTAGAATACATAGGCGAAGACACGCTATCACACATAATTGTTGGGACGTTCCTGCTACAGAGGTTGAGGAAAGCCCTGGATATAGACGAGATAGCATCCATAGCTGAAAGCGTCTATGAAAGCGTTAAAAACCTAGTTACAGCGCTAAGTGGGGGAAACAACGACCTAGTTGATAGCATATTCCGGGGTGGAGAGCTAAGCGTTGACGAAGTAGTAATGCTATCTGTTGCTACAATGGTTTTATCGACCAATACCCAGCTTTTCTACTCGGAAGCCCTCCTCTAGAGGGTTAGTAGTGCTTTTTCTCTAGAAGCGTTAAGTCCTCGCAGGAGTTTGGCGTTTCTCGTTTACAAGTACTTGGAGACAGATATATGAATCCCGAAAACCTATAGGTACCACTCTACATAGCCCATACAAGCTATTCAGCGGGGTATAGAGCTTGCTGTACAGGGAGGTTAAAGGGCTAGCTGAGGTGCCGAAGGACAACGTAGGGATAATGACTATTTCGTGGTTCTTATTCAGACTAAACGGAGCCCCCTCTTCCCGTTCTTTACGCTACATGCTAAGGCACTAGATGCAGACGATCTCTCAATAGCTATTGCTAGAGCTAGATCCATGTGTATGTACATACTCGCGTTCTTCATAATACTCGGCGGCTTCCTTACGGACTACTTCAGAAGAGTGGAGATCATTGTACTCGGGGCAACGATCATAACTACTATACATTACTGCTATGCGTTTGTAACAGAGTGGCTACAGCTCGCTATCCTCTGGGTAATAGACTAGGTAGCAACACTTCTACCAGCCAGCACTAGTAGCTATAGTCATGGACTCCCTACCCAAGGACAAGACTCTAATGGATTCCTAGTACTCCACGCATTCCCCCTATACCATGGCTCTTCATACCCGTTATTGGAGACATGCTATACGACAGCCTTGGGATAACGGGTATAAGAACAGGTTTATACTCTCCGGTATAATCAGTATAGCCGTAGTTGTACTCAGAGTTAAAAGGGCTCCGCGAAACCTTGGTACAGAAGAGAATCGGTGACTGCGTATACGAGTTTATGCTCGACCTAGCTAGGTAAGGAGCGAGATGATTAAAGCCCTGAAGATATACGTCTATACGGGCTTTATCGCTCCATTAGTATACTCTGTCTCACAAATCTATGGAGCAATCTATGTTGTGGAGTACTTGGGGCTCTGAAGACGGACCGGGGTATACTCACTAACTTCTCAAACAGGTGTAGGAATACTAGCAGCCTTATTCCTAGCCCTTAAAGGCACTACTAGAGAGCTACTAGCTCTAGTAGCTGGCGCGCTATCACCTTCTCTCTCGCAGATAATCCTCGCCACACCGAGGCACCTAGGCTTATATAACGCGTGGATCGCCAGTTTAGCAGTTTGCCTTGACGCTGTCAGCAACTCGCTACTATGGCCAGCTACATCATCTATGCTTACAAATGTTTTACCAGTAGAGATTAGGGGTAGAACCACCGGCTTCCAGAGGATGATCGAGAACTTGGAGCTCGCAACCACCTCGATCACCGTTGACCTCCTCTACACAGGGCTTAGCCCAGCTAATAGCCTCTTTGCACCTGGACTAGTAGGGCTAGTAGCAGTAGCTTATGCCGTATACGTGTACAGGAACGTGGCAAAGTAAATCTAAGATATTAGCCGTGTACTAGTCTGCTTCAACTATTTGGAGAATGTTCTTCTGGGTAAGCTTAGCTACGGTGAAGTAGCGCGTAGATACTTCTTCCAGGCTTCTATTATTGCCTAAGATCATGACGGTTATGAGCTTGGCATTAGCTCTCTTGAGGTTATGCCTAATTATCTGCTCAGCTACGCGGTCCACTCCGTCGGTGATGAGGATTATGTCGTTTACATCACCCACGTTTCCTTCTCTTACATCGCTACAAGCAGTTATTAGTGCCCTCGTTATGTCGGTGCCTCCACTCCCCCTTACTCTCGCGATATAGTCTATTAGCTTCAACACCTGGCTGGCTTTAGGCTTCTTATCCACCTTAGCTAAGGGGTATGGTATGCTGTCGAAGAATCTGAAGTAGAAATTCCTCCTCTCCTTAACTGCTCTCATGTACAGGCTTAATGCAACCGCTTTAGCCCACGTCATCTTCAGGCCATCCATAGATCCGCTCTTGTCTAACAGTACATATAGCGATCCACGGCCTTGAGTAAGCACTTTTTGGTACAATAGTAGCCTTCCCTCAAGCAGCCTTAGGTAGAAGAGCTCATCTGGTAGTGCAAGCGTTGATGGAACTATTCTCTCTATATCCCTACCGATTTCGTAGCCCGTGATCTCGCCGTGCTTAAACCTCTGCTTCCTCCTCTCAATGCTTATAGCCCAAGGCTTTATACCTGTAAGTAGGTCGAGTATCCTCCGCACTTCTAGGTTTCTAGCAAGCCTTATTAGCTCTAACCCGTACTCCTCGTAAGCTACTACGCTAATTGTTCCCGGCTGATCCCCCTCAATGAGAGAGCGTAGCTTCTTAACGTTATCTAGATCTCGTGCTATACTCGAAGCTATTCTATCCACTTCTCTCTTAACACTCCTATCATCGTATCCCGTCTTCCCACCATGCCTTCTACCCGGTCCCATCTCCTGCTGGATCTTCTGGAGCTCTGAGAGGAATATGCTAGCCGCTATGCTGCTCATTAACCCATCAACAACTGTTTTGCTACGTATGTTGTGTATAGAGCTGGTTCTTAGGAGAGAATCTATGACCATGTAGTCGTATCTCTTATCGTTTGGGATCCTAGCCGGATTCTCCAGTATAGGCATGGGGAGGTAGAATGCGTAGAATATGTCTATGGCTAGGGAGAGAGGAATATCTACTTCTTTATCAGCTACTATCCGCGTAATCCTCAGAACTTTTGAGCCACGATACCTGACTACTGGGTCATCGTAGTTTATTCCTTCTAGCACTCCTCTTACGACTTTACTCTCGACGGTTCTTACTCTCTTACTAGGCATTGCCTCTTAGCCTCTACACCATAAACTTCTTCTTAATCATATCTATTACTTCGCTGATTTCGCTTAAAACGTCTAGTGCTCTCTGTCTAACAACGTCGTCGCTTGTATCCTCAGCTATTCTCTTAACCCTCTCCCTCACGGTTTCAAAGCTTCTCAGATAATCCACTAGACGTGGATCGAAGTCGCTTACTTTAGATATATAGGTCTTAGCTTCCCGAACATTGTGCTCGATCTCGGCGAGCTCTCTAAGGTGCTTCTCGGTAGCTTTGATCTCGTCTAGCAGGATAGCGTATGCTTGTTCCATTTCATCAGCGTCTCGTGGAGCAATGTGCTTTAGTACGAAGAGGTCTTCTTCTCTAGCTACGAGTCTCTGACTGATCAGCGCGGATGCAGCTATGGCTTTTAAAGCCTTGCCTTTACGCCTATCGGTTAAGTGTATTCCCTGGTCTTCGAATATAGCGTAGAGCTTAAGCAGTTTTTCCTTAATAGGTTTTACATCTACTTCAAAGACTAGCTTGTTGAGCCTCCTAATATCATCCATGGAGAGAATAGGCTCCGCTTTCTCGTAGAGCCCCGACTCAATCTTCCAGCAAACTTCCAGGAGATCAGCCCATTTATCCTCGCCAATCGGCTTTATGAAGTGCTTGAAGAGAAATCTATCGTATAGTGCTTGGAGCTCTGCTTCATCGGGTACGCTGTTGCTAGCAGCGATCATGGTCCACAGCGGTACTCTGACCTCGTTGTATCCATCATAGAGTACTCGTTCATTCATTATGGTGAGGAACATGTTTAGTATCGCTGAGTTAGCGTTAAAGATCTCGTCTATAAACGCTATCTCCGCTTCTGGTAGTTTATTCCTAGTAATCCTTACGTACTTCCCCTGCTTCAGAGCATTTATGTCTAGTGGACCGAACAGCTCGTCCGGCTCAGTGAACTTTGTCAGCAAGTACTTGAAGAACCTAGCATTTATGAGCTCAGCAGCTCTACGCGCTAAAGCGGATTTAGCTGTACCAGGTTCTCCGATGAGAACAACGTGCTCTCCAGTTATTATGGCTAAAGCTATAACGTAGGCTTCTTCATCTCTACCTACAAATGGCTTAGCTAGCTCTTCAACAAACCTATGCGTCTGCGCTAGTATGTTGTTTAATGCTTGGCTCACTACTAGCGACCCCACTACTGAATACCTAGGCTATAACGCATATTAAATAACTAACCCTAAATAAGAGCCTTCTTGGAGAAGGGGTATGATTATATGTAGAAAAAGACTAGTTATATTCTGATGAGCAACTCGTCATCATACTCTCAGCTGAAAACCGGGCTCTTCATCGGAACTAGGAAACACTATCTAAGCTTAATATATGTTATGCAGAGCCAGCGTAGTACGGGGACAGAGCATTGATCTCGCTCCCCGATAAGCCGGGCGTATACGTACTCGTAGTCAAGGTTAGAGAAGATGCTACGGTCACCGTACGTAGCAGCCGGGTCTTCGGGATACCCCGGGGCATATACCTCTATATAGGCTCAGCCCGAGGTATAGGAGGGTTGAAGAGCCGTGTACTACGCCATGTTAGAGGAGCGAAGAGCATGTTCTGGCACATAGACTACCTATTAGCGCATCCTTCTACAAGTATAGCTGGCGTATACTATGCAGTAGTCGGGAAAAGCTCCGACTACGAGTCGATGCTTTCCTCCATAATGGCTAGAGAGTTCAACGGTATCAAGGGATTCGGCTGTAGCGATAAGAAGAAAGACTACTCCCATCTATACTACTGTGGTAATAGCCTTAAAGCCTGTCTATACAGGGCCTCGTTTCTGCTCAACATGGGGTTCAAGTACGTACCGCTTGAACCAATCACTTTATAAAGTAGTTAGAGGATAGTAGTGGGTATACCTATATCGTAGGAGTCGAAACCGTATTGAGCGAATCCAAACCCGTAACCCGTATAATAGACCTTAAACCAAACCTCGAAAACATACACGTAAAGGGACGCGTCCTAGAGACTAGTCCTCCACGAGTAATAAGTACTAGGAGAGGAGCGCGAACCATAAGCAACGCCGTCCTAGGAGACGGTTCTGGTAGAGTAGAGGTAACGCTATGGGGCATGAAAGCTGGTAGTCTACAAGCAGGCGATGCAGTAGAAGTAATCGGTGCATGGACAACGGCATTCCGTGGAAAAGTACAGCTAAACATAGGGAAGTCAACAGTTATCAAGAAGATAGAGGACAGCGATATACCCGAGGTAGAGAGTATCCCGGAGTATATGCCGAAGGCCCCGCCGAATAGCTACAGGTCTAGAAGCGGCTTTAGAGCTCCACGCAGAGGCCGTAGTTTTAGAGGTAGGAGGTAGCTCGTAATGTTCGAAGAAGATACTGGCATAGACGCTCTCTGGGAAGAGATCAAGGATAGAAAACCTATAAGACAAGGAACACTCCTCGGTGGAGAAGAGGATAAGTACTACGTAGCCAAGAGCGAGGAAGAGGTATACGAGCTCTCAGCACTAGCATACTACATATGGCTAATATGCGATGGAGAACACACTGTAGGCGAACTAGCTGATAGAATGAGCAGAGAGATAGAAGTAGAGAAAAACGAAGTAATAGAACCGCTTATACTCGCGCTTAACAGCTTAGCACGAGTAGAGCTCGTAAGGTATACATAGAGTAAGCGCGTAGAGCATTCTCTCATAACTACATCTAGTTGTTTTTAACACTCTACTCTTAAGCTTAGCAATAACCTATTTATGCCGGGCTACAGAGCATCTACTATAGAGGCTTAAGGCATGCTTAAGCCCCTGTACCTACTAATACTGCTGTCTCTCCACGTAGCTCTAGGGGGACTAGCTACTACGCCATACGGAGAGGGCGGAGCCTTTATTCAGTATACGCTTAATAGCTACATAGTGATTCTTAGGATACAGAGTAGTGTAGTAAATGTTGGAGATAAAGCCGTTCCTCTACCCACTAGCGATCTACTCTACTTCGATTACCCTCTGAATACTAGCGATCAGACCGTATATGGTGCTCAAGCGTGGATCAATAATGCTAGGCATAGCTATAGGATCGAACGGGATGACCACTCCCCACTGCTCGTAATAGAGGATCAAAAGCTCCCAGATACGCTTAAACCCAACGAAACTATTATCACAGGAGTCGAATACATAGTTGGAGTTAATATAAGTAAGAGGCTCTCCTCCATAATCGATTTCCAGGTAGCAGAGGATCCATACGAGCTATTAGACAAAGCCGGTGGGTGGAGGGATCTAGAAGGCTATGCTAACGAGACAATCACTGGTGCCACCAAGATCTGGAACTATACGCACCCACTAGTTATGCTACTAGTAAAGTACTTGACACGCTCTCTAGCTAGCGATAAGCCTCTAGGCTATCTACTCAGCATCTTAGAGTGGATACAGGACAATGTAGACTACTCTATAAGAGTACCGCCTAGATACCCTTGGGAGGTAATAGTGGAAGGAGCAGGCGATTGCGACGACCAGTCTAATCTAATCATAGCCTTACTGCGCTCGCAGGGAGTGCCTAGCTACCTCGAAATAGGCTATGTCTTCCTACACCCAGACTACAGGTATAGCCACGTAGAAGCTAGTGGATACTACTCGTTCGAATTCCGTGGTGGAGGAGGACACGGCTGGGTTACAGCATATATTCCGCCATGGGGGTGGATAAGGGTAGATCCCGTGCTGAGCTCCTTAGGCCCTCTACCCCGCGTAGCGATCAAGTATGCTCTATACTATATCCAGGCAACCGTAGTTGTAAGTAGGATTTTTAAAGGCGACTACATATTGGAAACAGCTGAAGCGATAGAGGAGGCTAAAGCTGAGAAGCTAAAACTGCACATAGTGATCGAGGTAAACGCTTACAGCAGAGAAGAGTAGCTTCTAGCCAGGTTTCTCTGCATACTTATTGTACTTCTCGTCTATCAGCCTAAGTATCTCGTTTGTGTGGACACGTGTGAGGTGTAGATATAGTCCTCTCTTCGTAAAGGGGCCTCTACCGCATAGTCCGCATCTTAAGTGGTTGTTTTTCTCGAAAACCAGTCTACAAGCTACATAAGCTACAACCTTCCTCATAACCGGCAATAGCGATGAGCCGACAATACTGGCTAGGTCTATATCGTCAACTGGTAGGTTCAAAGCTCTCCGTATAGTGTACCTTACTAGATGCTCTCTCAAGTAGATCTTGCTCACCCTACTTACCCCCAACATCTCGTATAAGTTTTAAGCTAGTATTATGTTATAAGACAATGGGCTCTGTGTTAATTACAGGGATTTCGTGGTACTAAGCCGCGAACGCGGTTAGCACCGTAGTGTGTAATAGATAATTGTGGTGTAGAGGAGTTGGGACGTGTTTTCGTCGTAGGAGTGGGGATGACTAAAGTCGGTAGATTTTTTGATAAGAGCGCTAGAGAGCTATTCGCTGAAGCACTGTTTAACGCGGTAAACGATGCTGGAGGGCTGAAGCCGCAGGCCCTAGTAGTAGGCAATATGACGTCGAGCGTACTGATGGAGCAAGATAGCTTAGCAGCTCTTCTGGCCGATTACAGCGGTCTACGGGGTATACCGGCTTTTAAAGTCGAAGCAGCCTGCGGCAGCGGCGGTGCAGCCCTATACGCTGGCTTCTCGCTAGTTAAGTCTGGGCTAGTAGACGTAGTGGCTGTCGGTGGGGTTGAGAAGCTAACCGAGAACGTTACAGCTATGACTACTAAAGCCCTAGCGCAAGCAGCTGATGCAGAGTACGAGCTATTCTATGGAGCAAGCTTCGCTGGCTTAAACGCCATGATAGCACGCCTCTACATGGATACATACGGGTACACGCGGGAAGACCTAGCTTACTGGCCCCTCAGAATGCATGAGTACGCATCGTACAACCCATATGCACAGCTACCGCGTAAAACTACTCTTGAAACCATACTTAACAGCTCTGTAATAGCCGATCCTCTACACCTATACGATTGCGCTCCCATAGGGGATGGAGCGGCTGTAGCTATACTCGTACGGGGAGAGGAGAAAGCTCGAGAGATAAACCGAGCTCTAGGTAGAGAAGTCTTAGTAGAGATAGCTGGTATAGGCTATGCTACCGACTCCGTAGACCTAGGCTCGCGGAGAGACCTGCTAAAAATGGAGTCTAGCATTATTGCTTCCCGCAAAGCCTACAAGATGGCGGGCATCGCGGAGAAGAGCATAGACTACGTAGAAGTACATGATGCGTTCCACATTACAGGGTATCTAGCGCTTGAAGCAATGGGGTTCGCAGGAGAGGGAGAAGCTCCTAAGCTCTGGAAAGAGGGAAGATTTGCGAAAGGAGATAGGCCTGAGGTAAACTTTAGCGGAGGACTTAAAGCTAGAGGACATCCAGTAGGAGCTACCGGGATCTACCAGCTTGCCGAGGCAGTTATGCAGATCCGCGGCGACTTCCCAGGCTATAAGGCTAGTAGCCCCGAGGTAGCGGCTACGCACAATGTAGGCGGGGTAGCGACGTTCTCCATAGTATCTGTACTCAGAAGAGCGACTTAGCCTGAATAGTCAATTAGAGTTTTAACCGGGTTATAGCGTTATTAACTAAGAGTAGTTTACTAAGCTCGGGATCTACAAGCTCTCTGGTGAATTGCTTGTCTAATAAACGAGATATAGACGAGCTGTTAAACGAGGTAAGAGAGTATCGTAGGCGTTCGGTTCTAGGCGGAGGAGAGGAGAGGATAAAGAGACAGAGAGAGAAAGGAAAGCTCTGGGTTAGAGAGAGGCTTGAAAAACTCCTAGACCCAGATTCGTTTGAAGAACTCCAGTGGATGAGACTACACAGAACAACCCACTTCGGTTTAGACAAGGTAAAGTACTATGGAGACGGAGTAGTCGTTGGATACGGGAAAATAGATGGTAGACCAGTATACGTGTATGCACAGGACTTTACGGTTATAGGGGGCAGTATTGGCGAATCACATGCGGAGAAAATAGTTAGAGTAATAGAGCTGGCTATAGAGAACGGGGCCCCCGTTATAGGCCTCTACGACTCGGGAGGAGCTAGGATCCAGGAGGGAGTTGCAGCTCTCCATGGGTGCGGCAGGATATTCGCGGCCAACGTTAAAGCGAGCGGAGTAATACCCCAGGTAAGCATAATACTAGGTCCCTGTGCAGGAGCAGCTGCTTACAGCCCTGCGCTTACAGACTTCGTGATAATGTCTAGAAACTCCTTCATGTTTATAACGGGACCCGAGGTAGTCAAAGCAGCTACAGGAGTTGAAGCCACGTTTGACGAGCTAGGAGGAGCAGATATACATGGGTCAAAAAGCGGTGTAGCACACTTTGTGACAGAGGACGAAGACTCCGCTTTTGCTCTAACCCATAGACTCCTATCGTACCTACCAAGTAGCTCCGAAGAAGAACCGCCGCGTATGCCTACCGATGACCCCGTTACCAGGAGAGTTGAGGAGATAAACGAAGTACTACCCGCTGATCCGATGAAGCCTTTCGAGGTACGTCGCGTTATAGAGAGTGTGGTGGATAGAGACTCTTTCCTAGAGGTTCAAAGGGACTATGCTACATCAGCTGTAGTCGGGTTCGCTAGGATAGGGGGCTACAGCGTAGGCATAGTAGCTAACCAGCCAGCCGTAAACGCTGGAGTAATAGACATAGAGGCCTCTAATAAAATAGCTAGATTCGTTCGTTTCTGCGATTCATTCAATATACCGATTATAACGTTTGTTGATACACCAGGTTTTATGCCAGGCATAGACCAAGAACACGGAGGAATAATTAGGCATGGAGCAAAAATACTGCATGCATACGCAGAGGCTACGGTCCCCAAGATCACGGTTATCATGAGGAAGGCTTATGGAGGAGCATACATAGCTATGGGTAGCAGGGCTCTAGGAGCAGATATAGTGTATGCTTGGCCTACAGCCGAGATAGCTGTTATGGGGCCCGAAGGAGCTGTTAGGATACTGTACAGGAAAGAAGCGGCTAAACAGCCGGATCCAGAGAAGTTCCTTAGGGAGAGACTAGTAGAGTACAGGAAAGTGTTCGCTAACCCCTATAGAGCTGCTGAGCTGGGCTATGTAGACGATATAGTGGATCCGGCCGATACGAGGATCAAGGTCTACCGAGCACTAGAGGCTCTATCGCGTAAGAGGGTAGAGCTGATCCATGTGTATCCGAGGAAGCATACAAACATACCTCTCTAGCTCTTCTTTTCCTCTTTCTCCTCAGCCCTCACCTTAACGATGAGATCGCCTGTTTTCACGGTCTGCCCCGGCTTAACGTATACTTCCTCGACGACCCCCTCCATACTGCTCTTAACCTCTACAACCATTTTCATAGACACCATTAACGCTACTACAGTACCAACGCTTATACGGCTTCCTTTAGATACCTTGACCTCGGCTATTTTACCGGAGAGAGGGGCTCTGATCTCGCCTTTACCAGTATAGGGTGTTTTCTCGCTTTCCACTTCACCGCGTTCAACTCGGCTGAGAGCTAGTAGCTCTGTTATACCCGAGATAAGTGCTGGCTCATTGTTTATTAGGAGCCCTTCATCCGTTAGCGTTGCACGGTACTTCTCGCTACCTAGGTGCACGATATAGTTGCCCTCATCTATTTTCGATACGCGTAGTTTTATCTCTCTATCAGACTCTAGATCTCTCAGGATCAGCGTATCGCCTTTTTCCTCTACCTCTATGTTCAGAGTGTTACCACTATATGTCAGTACCTTAAACCTTCTACCCACACAGTAACACCTAGACACTATACCAGTTTAAGCCCTGCTAAGAGACCATGTTGTTATCAAACCGTAACGATATTTAAGCATAGTGTTAAGCTCGAAGAACGCTACTACACCCTGTAGCTAGTACCTAGGTAGTCGAGAAGAGTGAGGCCCGCCCGACGGATCCCGTCTTCACAGCACCCCGTGGACACGGGGTTCTCAGACGGGCGAGGGCTCCGCCGCGTCCTGAGTATTAAAAACTAGTTTTGAGCTATTTATTTATTCACGTTAAGCTCTGTGAAGGTGCTGGGCTTGAAAGAGCTATCGCTTCAGCTGCTGTGTCCCAGCTTTATACCATGGTTTGTAGGGTTGGGGCAAGCATGGGTTATCAATAGAGTGTATACTAGTTTAGAAGCACTGAACCTAGCAGTTGCTTACGGCTTCTCGGCTATAACGGTAAAAACCGATACTGGAGACTATGCCCTCGGAGTTGTCTACAGCGTAGACAGCAGTGGGTATAGGTTACTGGAGTTCCCAGAACCCGGTAACGACTGGATTAGGGTTACAGCTAAGGTATTCGCTGTACCGGCGGATAAGCTGTCGAAGATGTTTAAGAAAGCTGTTCTAGAGCCGTTTAGCGAGAGAACAGGCGATCTAAGGAGGAGGGGGGCAACGTGCTGGGGGCGGAATCGATACACATGCTTATTGTCAACGGGTCTAAACATGGAGTTCTCGCTCGAATACTTGTTTCTCGCAGTTAAGTGTAGCGATAACGCAGTTAAGGTAGAGTCTCTAGAGCTCTTCGACCAGCTAGTAGACTCTCTCCGGTACCCTATCCACGCTCTAGCCCGGTACATAGCTGAAGTAGGAGAAGAGACTGAAGCAACTCTCAACTACCTCTTATACCGCATAGATAAGAGTATAATCGCATTTATCTCCGACTTCATAATACGGGGGAAGCTCGTATTACCGAAGATAAGAGACCTAGAAAGCCTCATAAACTACGTACGCTCCCACTACAAGTGGTGGAGTAAATGAAGGAGTTCAAATGCCTACTCTGCGGCTCGAGCTGTTGCTCCTTTAGAGAAGAAGCCGAGATGCCAACGCTATTTCCATGGGAAAAGAGGAGATTAGAGAAACTCCTAGAAAACCCTAAGTTCAAGCCCCACTTAGCCTATAGAATAGCCAGTAATAGATACGCTGTACTCCTGTATAGGTGGATCATTGAGGGTAGGTGTCCCTTCCTAAGACATGACAATAGGTGTAGTATACACGCGGAGAAGCCGCTTGCTTGTAAAATGTACCCACTCATCGTGGGGATAGATGATAATACCCTGAGAGTTAGCTCTTCTTGTAAGTTCGTTAAAACGCATAAGAACTCTATAAGCCGTAGAAGCCCGGAGGAAGTATTCCCGAGCGAGTACTACAGCGCTCTTAGAGTATACATAGCGATAAAGCTTATAGACGAAGTAGCCGCTCTAAACGGCTGGAGAAAGATCAGGATACCGCTTTCGATCCAGGGAGAACTCCTGGATATAGACGAGGTAGTAGAAGTAGAGCCTCTACTAGATAGGGTAGAGGATATACTAGCTAAGTTCTCGAAGAAAAATACCTAGGTCGTAGACATTCTTGAAGACATTACCCATTCTTCGACTAGGCTCCGCTACACCAATTACTCTATAGTCGTACTCGTCTAGGACGGCTACCGGGTTATCCAGCGGTGGATACTTCTCTACAATACTCTCTGCTAAGATGTCTTTACCGTACAGAAAGTTCTTTACACCACGTTCGGCAACCACTATAGCAGCTCTATACCCGTTATCACTGTATACTCTCTCATAGAGAAGAGGAGATAGGTATACTCCACTACCACGCATAACTCCGATCCACTGACCGCTATAGAGTAGAGTAACACTATAGTACTTACCGGTTTCTTCGTGTACTATGCAGATGTCGTTAAAGCACGTATAGTGTAATGGGTATTTGATGTAGCGAGAAGGGTTTACGCACAGTTTTTCTCTCAAATAGCTAGAGATTAAGGCTATGTAGTTTTTAGCGAGAACTCCGGCTCTAACCCTGATCTTCCTGGTCTGATGCACGACCCCTACCTCCTCGTCTTCGCGATGAAGCATATCGTCATACCTATCATGCCGTGTCTATGGGGCCATATACGTATACACTTCTCTACTTCTCTAGGGAAGCGGTGGCCGGCAAAGCTGCTTATGCCGGAGCTCCAGTTAAACAGCTTAATGGGCGGATCTACTAGTTCGATATCGTTTCTCTGCTCCAGGATCTTAGCTATAACGTACTCGTTCTCTTCCGGTGCTATACTGCAGGTAACGTATGCTAGCACTCCTTCTTCGCTAAGCATTTCTATGCTACTCCACAGTATCTCTATCTCCCGCTTAACGATCCTAGCTAGGTCGAGTAGCCTGGTCCTAGTCTTTCTTCCAGGGTCAATCATTATAGTTCCTTCACCGCTGCAGGGAGCGTCTACGAGTACTCGACCAAACCTCTTCTTAACGAGTCTCGGCAGCTTACGGGCATCGCTCCATATAGTCCTTACGCTGGCTATCCTCATTCTGAGGATATGCCCTATTAGAGCCCTTATCCTGTAGAGGACTAGGTCATTTGCTACGATAGCGTATTTATCTCCTAGTAGCTGAGCGATATGCGTAGTTTTACCTCCAGGCGCTGCACAGGTATCCAGTACGCTACCACGGTATTCGTAGACGAGGAGTGTACTGGGTACTAGGGGGGCAGAGTCTCTATGAACATAGTAGTATCCCTTACGGTACTCGTGGGTAGCACCGATGCTCGGCGAGCCTTCTCCCATACCTACTACGCGGTAGGAGGTGGTATCCCATGGTATAGGCTCTAGTATGAAGCCTAGCTGATCCAGCCTACTAGCAAGCCTATCTGGTTCCAGTAGAAGAGTGTTTGCTCTTACTACTGGTTTAACTGGTTTTTCGAATGCTTCAAGCAGCTTATGCGTCTCGGCGATTCCAAGCATTAGTATGTATCTTTGAACCATGTAGGGTAGGTAGCCGTACTTCTCTGCAAGCTTCTCGGCTAACTCGCTGGGCTCAACGCGTATATCACGGTATATGGCTTCGGCGCTGACGCTGATCATCCCGTGGACGCACCGAAGCCTTCTTTACATACCTCTGGACAGCTCTTTCAGAGTCTTCATCATTTCACGCGCGTTATCAAGCATCCAGTGGTTATTGTTGAAGAACACGTAGATGCTGCTAGGCTTAAGCTCTATTGCTCTCTTGGCTACTTCCCCGATCTCCCTACTATCGTACTCGTATCCGTACCACACGGTCCTGCCATGCATTCTCACGTAGACCTTGCTACTACTCTTTACGATCCACACGGCTATAGGGGCATCTATTGAGACAAGCGTTAGACCGAGGCTTTTAGCCCACTCTACAATGCTGTCATTGAAGCAGGATTTGTTGCGGAACTCTAGCGCGAATCTCTCTTCAAGCCCTGTTTCTCTATAGAACTTCTCGATCCTCTCTAGATACTCTTCTCTACAAGTGTAGTTCGGAGGCAGCTGGAATAAATAGAAGTCTATAAACTCATCAAGTGGTTCAAAGAGCTTGTAGAACCTCCTCCAGATATCCATGGCTCTACCCGTGAATCTACGGTAATGCGTTATGCTGCGATGCACTTTTACAGACCATCTCAGACT
>QMWW01000005.1 GCA_003661825.1 Thermoprotei archaeon | reverse complement strand
GTCTTAATGGGTGAATAGCACTTACTATTGCATCTCTAGTACTATACATGCTGTACATATGTGCTGAAAGTACTTCCCACTCCTCTCTAGTTAACTCCGTCAGCGGTTTTCCGAATAGCTGTCTAGATATCCTGCATGCTGTTCTAAGTCTTGTTAGCCTTGAGTAAGTAGTTACATTACTAGCTTGGTTTTTCACGTAGTATGCCCTTATCTTTAGGAATACTGGGTACTCCTCGGGAAATTCCTCTCTAACCTCCTTCAGCAAATTATCTACACGCACCCTATGTAGCTCATCAATATAGTTTGTCGTAATGCTAGCTCTCACTAGTACTCACCTCGATGGCTCCTCAGTATAAAAGGGTAAGCTGGGAGTATTTAAGGGGGTAGAAATTCTGATGGGTCTCTGATGGCTCCAGGTCTGTTCATCGCTGATGATCAGCTGAGACAGGTTTTTTCATCCCACTAGGTCAAACCCGTGGATTCATCATTCCTCGACATAATTTAGTATTTTGTGAAATGTATTCCTTTTACAGTATGGACAGTAGTGGTAGAAGCTATTAAACTCTTTGTCCAGAGGGAAGCTAATATATAATTTCCACTCTTTACCGCATTCCTTACATTGAAGCTTCCAGTAAGTCATGCTAAGCTCGCCTCTTTCCCTTTAAGATGCCTTTATCTAGTAGTAGTTTTAGTGCCCTTCTTAAAACATTCCTTATAATGTATCTCTTATTAACTGATCCAAAGATCCTTGTGGCTGTAGCCCTAATACTAGCAGTCTTTGTAAGATCTAATAAGATCATCCTGGCATTATCGTCCAACTCGTCGCCGAGGTATCGGAGAGCGATCCTTGCTACATCTACAGGATTAAGGCCCATGTAGGGTTCGCTCGTATCAAGACTATCTAGCTTCTGCAGTAACTTAAACTCTATGATCGTCATCCACTCGTTATCCTCTATACCTGGATACACTTTTTTTAACTCTCTTACAAGCTCCTCTTTTGAGTTAAATCCATCTTTCCGTGCATCATCATCCGTTAATTCGAGCACTCGTTTGTGGTATACTCTCTCTATCAATACCTTAGCTACAGGTTTACCACCACCATGGATTATTACTTCTCTATACTTTGGCTTAACTATACCTCTCCTAATAGTCGCTGTTTTCCTGCCTTCGAGTATGTCCTTAACATACTGTCCTTTAACCATTAGATGCCTACCAAGAAATTTTGCTTTAACCATGTAAACACCGGATACGAACCTTACGCTTGATAGCTGAGTATAGGTCTTGCACTAAGATATCTAGGCATAGGTAGCGGCGTTTTAGGGTATCCTTTTACCTCCTCCTCTAACATGTTAATGAATTCTTCAATATTCATTACTATTTGATCATTGGTTCTCCTTACACGGACATTGATCGTATTGCTCTTTACCTCTCTTTCCCCAACAACTACTATGTACGACACCCACTCACGGCCTGCATCACGTATTTTCCTACCTAGACTCTCGTCACGGTCATCAATATCTACTCTAAACCCATGTCTAGCTATTTCATCTGCTACCTTCTCGGCATAATCTAGATAAACTGATGATACAGGAATTACCCGGACTTGGATAGGTGTTAACCAAGTAGGTAGGTATGGTGTTCTGCCCTGCTTCTCCATCAATGCTGCTGTGTCAAGAACTGCGTATATATATCTCTCGATCCCGCCTATAATTGCTGTATGGATTATAACGGGGTGCTTTTTTTCACCGTTTTCATCAGTATACGTTATGTTAAATCTAGCACCATTACCCACATCTATCTGGAAAGTAGCTATTTCGCGGGGTCTACTAAGATTATCTATTATATGGTATTCTACGTTAAGAACCCAATAGTATGTACCAGGCGGTATTACAGCAATAAGTACTGGATATCCTTCATTCTTAATAAATCCTAATAGCTCGTCTCGATGCTCATTGAAGAAGTCCTCCGTTATGTTATAGAGGGCAACATATCTTCTACCAAGCTTACTTATTTCTTCTAGAATCTTTCGCTGAACTTTCATGGAGATCTCTATAGCTTCACTAAGATCTCGTGTTAGTATATGAAGGTCAGGCATATAGAATTTTCTCAGACGAAAACATAGACTTAGTTCCCCACGTTGCTCGAGTCTATAGCTATCAGCTATCTCGAATACCCCAAAAGGCAAGTTCTTGTAACTTATGATCCAGTCTCTAAGCATAGCGAATTGCTGATGACAGGCTGCATAGCGTAAGATGTATCTATTACCATTAACCCTAACTTCATATAACCGATCACCAAACAGCATTGCATGCTCATATACAGGTTTTTCAGCCATGTTAAACATATTTGTACCCATAACCCTATATATTGGTATACCAAGTTCTCTCGCTATTTTCCATGAATACTCCATTACAGCTTCCATTATGGCTACGGCATGCGGACCGTATCTCATGTGTCCATGGTCGCTCATAAACTCCCATTCAAATCCGAATTTCTTACAGTACTCATTAACTCTATTGACACCGCCAGGGAGCTCTTTACCGAAAACCTCTTTATCAACCAAGATCTTTAGATCAGGATATCTTGAGTAATTAAACTCCTTTGGAACATAGATACCGCCATCAGGTGTTAGAACATAATATTTCTTCTCAAGAACTTGTCTTACCGTACCAGCCTCGGCTTTTATGGTTCTAGAGAGCTCGCTTAAAGGATGGCCGTAGCATTCAAGTACAAATTCTTTGTACCACCCGAATGGCGCTCTTCCTACTTTTAGATTACCCAGGCTAGAGCGTAGCTTTTTCTCTAAGAGCTCTAAGATCTTTATAGCACGACTGGGGGCTGCAAGGTCATTAGATAAGTGCGCATAAGGATATATAAGTATAGCCGATGGATTAATCTGTTCAGCCACCTTGGCTATCTCCTCAATAGCATTGCTAATTACTGCTTCACTATCGTTGCTCTCCACAGTCGTAAAAACCACTAATACGTTAACGTAATCTCCCTTTTCCCGGCCAGTAGGATTTTCTGGGCTCTGAATAGCCGGTTTCACTGTCTTATACGTGAATTTTTTAGCATGAATTAGTAACACTCTCATACTACAGCACCACTAGACTTAGATAACTGATTCCTGTTCAAACTTATTTTTCTTCTCTCCCTTTGGCGTATATGCTTGCTGCGGTTGCAGAGGCATGGGCAGTGGAGGGGGAACTCCTAGTGAACGGGCTAACACTATTGCCTCAGCTATGGAGTTTGTCAATATTGCCTGCATAACTGGCATTGGCAGCTTTTTACTGCGTACGCCCTTCTCTAGCTCAGTAATTTCCTTCTCATCTCCACTAACAACTACTGCTTGACCTTTAAACGTGAATTGCACTACTGGCGGCGTTGATGCTATAGAGAACACAAAGGGTAGTATATACTGATTCTCTTTACGGAAAGGTTCGGAAGCTGGAACTGTAAGATTTATACTAAACTGTATACGCGGTGGAAGAGATGTAACTAATCTTTCGGCACTAATACTGGTAAATCTTACTGAGACTGTAAGCAAACCCAATAGCACCTAGAGACAGCCTTAGCTATTATTATCTATTAACACGCTTTATAAGGGATGACCTATTACTCATGAAGTTATAAAGGGCTCTACCCTAGATATATCGTGGGGAGATGGGATGAGCGAGAAAACTAGGAGTTTAAGGCTAAGAGACATACCAGGGGTCACGCCGACAATAGCTGAGAAACTAGAATCAGCTGGTTTTACTAACCCGTGGGCAATAGTCGTAGCTAGAGTTGAGGAACTGGCTGAAAGAGCTGGAATACCGCAGTCTACAGCTGAGAGAATAGTGACTAACACTAGAAAGCTACTAGGCGTTACTTTTCGAACCGCTAAAGAAGTGAAGATGGAGAGACTCAATATTAGAAAGATAACAACAGGTAGTAAGAACCTAGATGATCTACTAGGTGGCGGCATAGAGACTAAGACTATAACCGAGTTCTACGGCGAGTACGGAACAGGAAAAACCCAGATCTGCCACCAGCTCAGCATAAATGTCCAGCTATCCCCGGAAAAGGGAGGTCTTAGCGGAAAAGCCGTGTACATAGATACTGAAGGAACTTTTCGATGGGAACGCATAGAAGCCATGGCCCGCGGCGTAGGACTAGATCCTGATGAAGCCATGGAGAACATCTACTATCAGCGAGCATACAATAGTGATCACCAGATGGCCATTGTCGAAGAACTATTCAAGTTTGTCCCAGAGAATGATGTAAAATTAGTAGTTGTCGACTCTGTTACAAGCCATTTCAGAGCAGAATACCCTGGTAGAGAACATCTCGCCGTAAGGCAGCAGAAACTAAATGCGCATCTACACCACTTAGTAAAGCTTGCCGAGATCTACAACATAGCCGTCGTAGTCACTAACCAGGTTATGGCTAGACCAGATGTATTCTATGGAGACCCCACTCAGGCGGTTGGAGGCCACGTATTAGCCCATACACCAGGAGTAAGAGTACAGCTCAGGAGAGCTAAAGGACATAAAAGAATAGCACGCGTAGTAGATGCCCCACACCTACCAGAGGGAGAAGCAGTATTCATAATAACAGACGAGGGAATCAGGGATCCTGAGGAGTAGTTATTTTCGTAAGAACAGAGCCAGCGGGGCATCACCTACCACTAAGAATACGATCAAGCCTACCAGCAGAGGCACTATATAGGGGATACCATAGGTTACCCATATGTAGTCATTAGGCGATAAAATGCCCTCCTCTAGGAGTTTCTGTACTTTTGCCTGGTGCTCCCAATACTCTTCTCCCTCAACACTAAATGTTAAACGGTATTTCCTAGTAAGCTTACCTTCCTTAACTTCGAAAATAGTTAGTGGATAATAGTGCTTAGATGAGAGGTAGCTTTTAATACTCATAGGCCTACCGGTGAGTACTAGGACCAGTTTCTTAACTAACGGTAAATCTCTAGGTATAGCTTTGCGGTATATAATCGATACCAGGAATGATCTAGAAGCACCAATTAGAATAGAAATGAAAGCTGAGTAAAGTACTATTAACAGAACGGGAGGAAGACGTAATATATTCCCCATTTCGTAAACTACAATGCTATATACGTCCGGTGTAGGTAGCAAAAGAGCAAGCTCAGTAATAACAAACACATCCGCCTTACCTACAAGACCCATTAAGTACATTATACTAAAAAGACCTGTACCCGAGAAAATAGATAAAGACGTATACACCACAATAGCTGTGATCGAGCTAGGCTGATTAGATAGCTGTACAGCAATAGTTATAGCAAATAGTGCTAAAGATATGTAGAAGGACCCCCACACATGTTTATCAGGTATTTCTCTGTATTTAATATCGTATATAGAGAACCACGACAAAACCAATACGGCAAAACATACACGTATAGTTAGCAGTAACGAGGCGGCCTCCATGGATAGAAAACCCCTATTCCTAGACCTAAGTATTAAGAGCAGGAATTTAAAAGCTATAGCTAAAAGATTAGAGCTCTCACGATTTAACGAAAGAAAATTCCCTATTTACTATTTCAAAGAAGGAGAATTGCTCTACAAAGTGATCACCATTAAGCCTCCCACTACAGAATATGTTGAAGAAATCCGGTTTGACGAATTAAGCGGGTTAACGTACAAGATCAGAGAAGCTGTATTGAAAATAGCTAGACAGGATTTCCTAAGAATATATTGGAGTAGATCGTGGTACAGGGTGAAGGTAAATTATTCGCCTTTTACTATTAGAATACTAATCGATATTGGAGAATAATGGGATGTAATCAATGCGGGAATTCGAAATATTATGGAACCCCTGGAGATACGCCTATGTATCAAGTGCATCAAAACGTGATAAGACATGCATATTCTGCACCCTTCCTCGAAAAGAAGATAAAGAAGCATACATAGTGTATAGAGGAAAATATGCATACATAGCGCTTAACGCCTATCCTTATAATAGTGGCCATATAATGATTATTCCTTATAGACACCTTGCCAGCATCGAGCTTTTAAATGCTGAAGAACTGGGAGAAGTGCTAGAGCTTATTGTTAAATCCGTTAAAGCTCTTAGAGAGAGCTTTAACCCAGATGGATTCAATATAGGAATAAACATAGGCCGTGCAGCTGGAGCTGGTATAGCCGATCATATACATGTACACATAGTTCCTAGATGGGTAGGTGATACAAACTTCATGGCAGTTATAGCATCGACAAAAACTCTGCCTATAAGCCTAGAAGAATCGTACAAATTATTAAGGGATGCTTGGAAGAAATTATATGGTGAATGAAGACGCCCTCGATCACTGAGAAATGATGATGGCAGGGGTTTAGCTGATAAATGATAGATAGAAGTGATCTTAGGATTGTAGAGAAATATACCTTCCTAGGAAATACTAGATACCGAATCCATATAATTGGAACAAACATAGTATTCAATGTTAAAGCGTCCACGGAAGAAGAAGCATTAGAGAAAGCAAAGAACTTAGCGGCTAAAATGGGGATAACTAAGGAAATCGTTGAAAAGATCAGGGAGAAAGTTAAACAAGCTGAACAAACATAGTAGATTAACTGATGAAGAGACTTGCCCCCCAAGGACTTTTAAGGGATGAAGAAATTACCGCGAACAGATCATATCTTCTTAGCTCGTTTCTTATCCAGCATCTTAAGCTGTTCTACTAAATCCTCGTGTATTCTCTTAATGTGTTTACCGAGATCGCTATATGGCGTGGTCTCTAATAGTATTCTAAGAAACTTAGAGGCACATTTACTACTGTGGAACGATAGCAACATATCCTGGTATTTGATTATAATGCCCTGGCCTTGTGGAAAAACTCTCCCACATACTATGCATCTGTACTTTTCTCTTCTCATCTAGCACACCCTTGTAAAGCGTTCTAGGAGTAATTACTAGCAGGTATCTAAACCCAGATCGAAGAGTTTAGATCTGAGCTGTGACGATGCATCAGAATACAGTCTTATCCGAGTACCGCTTCCACTTTTCTCTCGTACCTCTACATATCTTGCCGAGGAGTTGTGTTCTATACAGTATTTTTTGCTAAATTCTACAAAGAACTTATCATTAATTACCACGCCGCGCTTATATACGATGAACCTCTGAGGAAGCAGTATATTCATGAATTTCACCTTACTCATAATGGCTAGTCGCATAAGTGTTAGGATTCCGAAGATAAATTCGTACATTATGAGGATTGACAAAAAGCTAGCAAGTATCTCGTTATTAGTTAATTCGATTAGTAGATTCCAAGTCATTGGATATATCGTTGAGTTATAGAATGGGAATAGTATAAGTACAAACAACGATAGTAGCAGGAGGCTAAACGATGCTGTTACTTGTTTTTTCAGCTCGTTCATGAGGTTCTTATCAAGCATAGCAACCTTCATTGCATTAGGTTCTTTGAATAGCGGGGGTCCTAGTTCTTTCTTTGGCGGGATCTTATCCCATGTTTTTGATTTTTTAAACATAAAACCCATGATAGCTATAAAGTACAAAATGAACACTATAGTGCGATACTCAGGGGGCAAGAATGTAGATATTAATGACATTACTAGTATGCTGGCTTGGCTTAAACCTACTGTATATTTCCTTGAAGGCTGCCGCATCATCTCTATTCACTCAAATTACTACTCATTGTGAAATAGGGTTTTACTAGTATAAAAATATAGGAGTAAATTAAGTACTTAATAATCTTGGTGATGACTCGCTACTCACGGATCGGTGAAGAAGGTCCGTGTTACTGAAGAATAGGCGATGAAGTTGAGGGAGTAGCTGAATATGGTAATGAAGAAGTTATCCCCGACCGAGCCATTAGTAAGCTTCGTTATTACCATAGAATCACCCCCCGATACACCTATAACGAAAGTAGAGAAAATTGCACGTACAAAATACTCTATGAAGACAGGGTTCGTCGCACCCTACACCATCGAGATAAAAACATCGTCCCTATTCAAGGAATACACTACTATGCTAAATAGAGTACGCGAGATTCTGCATATAATACCCAATAATTCTTCTGTATGCATAGAGTACTGGGTTTTAGCTAAACAGTATCCTTGTCCATGCACAGATTCTAGTAAATATAAAGAATATAGGAAAATGTGTATAAAAAATTTACTCAATAAAACACTTTATATCTACTGTAATGAACGAGAAAACTATGTATCTATAAGAGTATTCAAGACCAAGCCAGTTTCAGAACCAGACCCCTTGATTGTAACTAAAACAGCTTTTCTACACTGTGGTACTCCAAAAAACGTTTTAGAAAATATTTCCTCTATAGAACAGGATATAAAGTTAATAAAACATGCTATAAATAAAATGTTCTCAAGTGATGACCGCCCTATCCCTAGACCTCAGGGATGAAGCCCCGAACCCAGACTGACTATATCTAGGTCACGGTAAAACCTTTATAACTGGCAAGTAGGGATTTCAGGAATTTTGCATCCTGGTACATATAGACGTTATTGAACATAACATAGCCTGTATTAAACGATGGTTCTGACAAGATTTTTCCAAGTTTTTCAAAGTCTGCTACTGTGTATTTGTACTTATAGTTTATTTCCTTTTTTCCTATTCCATGGAGCCTGGTATAGAGTAAACCTTTAGGCATGTGAACAGGCTTCCTCTTAAATAGGTCAGTTATATGCAGTATATTCCACTTCTCTAAGAGTTGCTTTAGCGTAGTGGTTTGTTCAGCCCAGATCCCTCGGGGTTCCCAGGCAATAACCAGGTTCTTAGGAGCCATGGATACCGCGTTTTCGAAGAACTCGTTGATCCACCTAATGGATTCCTCACTATAAGGCATACTAGCCGGCGTTTGCAACACAATTATACGCGTTTTTAACGCGTTAGCAACTTCAAACACTTTTTCTAATGCAGTTAGGTTCTCGCGTGTAGGTTTTAAGTATCCATACTTAGTCTTATCTCCTTGGATTTTTCCTCGGATCTTCCTCCAAGTAGGCGATGTAGCGGGATGCGTTATAACCTGCCATGCTTTAATAGTGAACTCGAACTCCTCGGGAGCTTCCGACCTTATTTTTTTACACCAATCTATCCTGGGGAGATCGTAGAATGTGTTCTGTAGCTCAACAACGCTAAATTCGCTGAAATACCTTTTACGCGATACAGGGAATCCACAACAGCCTATCTTCAACTCCTTCATAAAATCAACCACTATTAACCAGTAACTTCGGCGATGGATATTTCTTTAACAGATTCAAGCCCATTTAAAACCTCGTGCAGTTCATGCGAGGTCGAAATAAGAGATTTAGATAAATCGGCTATGATAACGCATTCACCAATTTCACCACGTTTTATTACTACGCATTTGAGGGCGATAATATCTATTCCTTGATCGGCGAGGGTTTTAGAGATCTCTGCTACCACCCCTGGCCTATCGTCAACTGCTACGGAGATCTCGACTATTCTGGCTTTATCTGGTATTGGGGAAATAAATACTCTTTTCTCATCGATATCGGCAACTAGAAGTACGTTCATTCCTTCCTTGATATCAAGGGCTTCGCGTATAGCTAGTGGAATCGTTATCCTACCCTTTGAGTCTACTTTAACTAATTCCTTAAATCTCATCGAGAACACCTAGTACCAGGATACAGTATTTATTTATAGTGTTAGTATGATAAATACCTAATTCTTAAAAACTAGCACCAACTAATGGGTAAGGAAGATGGGTCAACACTTCTATTTTACTAGAATACCCCTTTAACCTGTTCCTCCATAGCTCTCCTAACGCCAATACTACAATAATGCTCTCTACACGAGTACGCGCTTTTTCTAGCATAGTCAGTATAGTTTCTAGCGTACGTCCCGTATAGACTACATCAGCTAATACTAGCATGTTATCTCTCCTATTAACTAGATCTCTATCTATGTATAGGGTTTCAATATCTTTAGGTGATCTGGTCACTACACCCGAGTAGTACTGTATTCCTGGGTAAGCTTTCTTCTTTACAAGTATTATAGGAACATTCATTTCTATACCAACCATTGTTGCAAGAGGCATTACGGACTCTGCAGTAGCTATTATCTTCGTAATGTTCTTATTAGATAGTTTAAGCGAGATAATTATTGTAAGCAGTCTTATTACGTATGGATCCTTCAAAACCCTAGATAGATCTATGATGTTACTTCTCTCTTCCTCCACGAGTTTTCTAAGTAAATAATCTAAATCTATAGATAGCAATACCTTAGCTAGGATTTTTACAGCCTGTTCATAGCTAGGCACAATATTCCCTCTAACATATCTGCATAGAACAGACTCGGGTACTCCGGTTAACTCGTTAAGGATCTTATACGATAGGCTAGGCTTAAGCAATCTAAGGATCTCGTTAGCCAACAGCCTGATCTTAAGTTTGTTCAGCTTAGGCATTGAGAACGCCCTATTTATTGCTGAGACGAATTCATCAACTATAGCTTTACTAGGTCTTCTTAGTACAACCGATCTAGCCTTTATTCCTCTTCTACTCATAGACTACACCATCCAAATATTAAATCGGTTGATTAAATCATTAAAACCTTACTAGATAAATACTTTACGGACAAGGTCTCTGTTTCAACAGCTAATACGTATAACAAATTTATAAACAGGAATGAGAATATGGGGATTTAGGGATGAACGAGGTTTTAAGTCCTGATAAGTGACGAGAAACCCACGCGGTGACCCTTCATAAATCAATACAGGATAAGCCAGATCGAGCCAGAGCTCCATCGTTTCAAACTCCCGGAGAAACTCTTAGAAAAGGCAGTTGAGGAGAGCCTATTTACCGGTGAACCATATATTCTAATATGTAAGACTTGTTTAAAAGAGTACAAACTGTGCTTAGTGCTGCAGATATTGCCTGTAGAGAGAAGAGAGTTCTCTATAAAGTTTAAGGGAATGATCATATCGATGAGTAAGGACAAAACGCTAGATAGGCAAGTACAGGAGATCATTAGAAGATCCTACACCATAAAATATCATAGAGGTACGGCCTCTTTTTATATACCACCTGTTTTATCGAGATCCTTATACATAAGTATTTGCGGAGGAACTGACTGGAAGGAAGCTGTAGTAGAGTCTCTCCCTATTGAAGATGCAATGGTGTATATGGAGGATTAGCTTTGATCACTATAAAGTCCAGGAAGTGGCTTGATGAGGCCGTGTTTAAAGAAATCCTGAGAATAGCAGATTACAAAGGATACATACAAGGAGAAGGCTCTATATTTATCTTTAACCTAAATAAAGCTCTAAGAAGCGGCTATATGTATGAAGACGTAGTATTATTGATACAAACCTATGGCTTAGAAATCGATAGGTCGGGGCTAGAAGAGCTTAAAAAACTTTATAGTGAAGTAGGGGTAACGCTTACATGGAATAAAGTGCAGGGACTGGTAGAAGTCTCTATTCCTTACCCCATATATAATAGAGTACGCGATGTACTAAGACGCGTTACTGCAAGATTTTCATCAAAGAGTAGAACAGGGTTAATCTTCAGAGTTCTTCCCTATTCCCTCTACGTGATTAAAGAGGAGATCGAAAAGCTAGGAATCAAGATCATAGATAAAGATGATCTTCTTAGAGATAAGCCCCTGCCAATAAGCGCCAAGCTTACGAATATAAATCTCAGAAACTACCAAGTAGAAGCCCTGGAGAAGTGGATCAACAATGGATACAAGGGCATTATCGCGCTTCCAACAGGATCCGGTAAGACTATTATAGGAATAGCTGCTATAACCAAGACAAACGCTAGGACAATTATAATAACGTATACAAGGGAACAGATGTTTCAATGGAGAGACGCCATCATTAAATATACCAATATAGAGCCATACCTTGTAGGGCTAATGTATAGCGAGGAAAAGAGGCTAGCTCCAATAACCATTACCACGTACCAAAGCGGTTTTAGATTAATAAACGAGGTTTCTCCCTTCTTTGATTTTCTACTAGTTGACGAAGTCCATCACCTACCAGCAGAGAAGTTTAGATACATCGCATTACACAGTATTGCAAGATACAGAATGGGTTTATCAGCTACGCCTATAAGAGAAGACGGTAAACATGAAGAGCTCTTTCCACTGCTAGGCGGAATAGTGTACTACAGATCTCCAGCAGAACTTGCTAAAATGGGGTACTTAGCTCATTATAAGATCTACACTATTAAAGTTAAATTAACGCGTGAAGAGAAGAAGCTCTTCGAGGATCTAAGAAAACAGTATAGGTCTTTGATAGGCTACTCCAGTTTTCAAGAAGTCCTCGAAGCTGCTAAGAGAGGGAATGAGCAAGCTAAGAAAGCTCTAAGGATACATAGCCAGTTGAGAATGCTTATGGCTAGGTCGAAGGCTAAGATCGATAAAGCTGTTGAAATAGCTAAAAGAGAGCTGAGCAGAGGATCAAAAATAATAGTATTTACGCAATACGTTGATCAGGCTAAAACGATCAGCAGAGCTCTAAACGCCTATCTACTAACTGGCGAAGTACCGGTTGACGAGCGTAAACGCGTACTCCACGACTTCCGCGAGGCTACTAGCGACGTATTAGTTGTAACTACTGTTGGTGATGAGGGGTTAGACATACCTGATGCAAATGTAGGCATAATAGTATCGGGAACAGGGTCGCGAAGACAGTTTATACAGAGACTTGGTAGATTGCTAAGACCCAAGGGAGGAGACGTTGAGGCACGTCTATACGAAATAGTTCTTGAGAGAACCCCTGAGGAAGCACAAGCTCGTAAGAGGAAGAAATGGGATATAAACAATTTTCTACCCTAGCAATAAATCTAGTAGTAGCCAGGCAATATACTCTTTGATCAACTGACAGTTCTTCGATATATTGATTTTTATGTAGTACTTCGTCTTTCCGACTTCGAGTACAGCTACTTCTATGTACTCGCCTTTTTCATCAATAGCATAGCATAGCAACCGCTTCATCAGTTTCTCACTAGATGCTTTCCTAAGAACTTCTCTATATACGTTATTGAATGGTAGAATCCGACCAGCCCAAGAATACGGTGCATTGATGTAGTCAAAAACGTAAATGTCACGGCAGCTAAATCCTTCACATCCAAAGTCTAGCAAAATGTGGTTATACTCGATTCTCTCTTCACCACACTCCTCTACCACTCTATTGATCTTAGCATAGATGTCCAGATAACCTGTTATACTGAGAACAGCCGTATCAATCCAAGAGTCAATGTCTATCGTATATATCTCTAAGCACTCATGTTTAGATGCTAAGACCTCAACAATGTTTTTAGAGGGGTGTTCTATGATCAAGGAGAAGGGGGGTACTGCGTATTGCTGTGTCCTCGAAGCCCCTGAAATTTTCCCATAAATATACCCCGGCTTAACAGATACTCTTACACTATTTATCCCCACTTCTCCGAGCGCTCTGAAAATGGATATAAGTTCTTCTCCTCTACACCCGGAGGCGCACACCACTATTGATCCTTGTTTCACCCTTCCCATAACCTATCATCCAATTTTACAAAGTATTTTACAAAGCCATATATACTAGTATACATTGAAGGGTCTATAGCGAGGATCATACGAGTACATACTCATAAGGTAACTAGTAGGGAGACAGGCTTGGAGCGTTGTGGGAAGTGGAAACGACTACTTAAGAAAAGAGAGCTCTTAGCATACTATTTGCTCTGTAGAGAGGATGGAACAAAATGGAACATTGGAGATGCAGTTGATGTATTAGTTAATTCCCTATATTTAACGCGTAAAACAGCTTTCTCGGTAATCAGGAGGTTAAAACGTATGAATCTTCTAGTAGGCGATACGCCTATGGAGTATAGATGTGTAGGGTTCTTAAACTACATCGAAGAGTTATATAAGAACTATATTTGTAGAAAGAGGAAGCGACTAAGCCCTGATAAAGGCACTGTATAGTAGGAAAAACCGTTTTAGCTCCTATTAATACTGAGCATTCGATTATCCTTACTCTTTAACCTTTAATTTGATTTCGATAATGCTTACTCTAGTCTCGTGTCCCTGTGGATTAGTTACTGTTTGGCTACCTATTTTGATATCCTCTACATCTAGTTTACCCGGTAGGAATCTGTTCCTTACAATCTCTACGGTATCTACTGCTTTGCTTATAGCACGTCCTCTAGCTTTTACTATTATCTCTTTAACTCCCTGGTGTATTAGGGTTAGCACTGCTATTACATAGTTCATTACAGGTTTTTTACCGACTAATACGGTGTTTGCAGTCTGTGGCTCTGCCTCGGACATACTAGAGTACCCCGACACTATTTTGTCTATCGAATTTACTAGAGTACCATAATCCGTGAAACTTATTTAAAAGCTTTTCTATGGCACAGGATCGGTATAAACTTAGTGATACACTCTCTCCTGGTTTAATATAGCTAACCAACTACCCATTCCTTCTACGGGGAGGAATAGTGGAGATCAAGCTAAATCCCATATACAGCGGTATTTGCCCTATTTGTGGAAGGGAAGCAGACGCTGAATCTATAATTAAGCATAACATGTGCACTAGGTGTTTTAGCGAGAAACAAAACGTTCCTGGAGGACTCCTCCTCCACAAATATTTTGAAGAAGAGCTCGAGGACTTTGAAGAAGTATTTGAAAAACTAGTAGGGCATAAACCCTGGGGAGCGCAGAAAACATGGGCTAAACGACTACTGGATAGAGAGAATACTGTCATAATAGCGCCTACGGGTATGGGGAAGACAACGCTCCTGCTCGTATACTCTATTTATAGTGCAGCTCGGTATGGGAGGAAGATCCTGTATTTAACCCCTACTAGAGCTTTAGCTAGGCAAGTATACAGCAAGCTCCACACACTAGCCAGTAAGTTGAGAAAACCCCTCTATATATTGATCTACGACTCTAGCGCTAGCAAAAAAGCTAGGGAAGAAGTACTAAGTTCTATGAGGACAGGGCAGTTCGATATCCTTATTCTAACAAATAATTTCATGGTTAAGAACACAGAGATAATTCTCAGTTCAGGAATAGACATAGTCGTAATAGATGATGTTGATTCACTGCTTAAAAGCGATAAGAATGTTAAGAAGCTATTAAAACTAATAGGCTATAATGAATCCATAGTTGAGAAAGTAAAGGAAAAACACCGCATTCTATGGAGAGCTTTATTCTCTAAAGCAATGAATCGCGAAGATCTTTACGAAGAATATATCCGGAAACTCGTAGAAATAGAGGCAGAGCTAGAAGAACTAACAAGAACTATAGAGGTAAAACAAGTAGTGATAGCTTCTGCTACTGGAAAAATGCGAGGAATATATGCCAAGATCCTGAGAGATCTATTAAGAGTAGATATATCGGGTATAACCGTATATGGAAGAAACGTAACAGACACGTTTATGTACATAGATCACACGGATTCCACGGCTATATACAAAGTAATAGAGAAACTGGGACCCGGCGGCTTAATCCTGGTAAGTCCTAGACACCCATTTAAGGACTCTCTGGTAAAAATTGCTAAGAATATAGAGACTAAGCTAGTTAGTAGCGGGTATAGAGTAGGCTATGCAGAGCCGGGGTCGATCGAGAAGCTAGTCGAGGGAAAGTTAGATTTCATAATCGGGAGTTCTAGCTATTACGGAGTAAGCGTTAGAGGGATAGATGCACCCAGAACTATCAAGTACGTCATATTCCTCGGTACTCCAGTCTTCACCCTCGATTTAGGGACTATGCTAGCTTCACCTAAGATCCTAATAAGAGCCGCTCTCTACCTCTACGAGACAACAATGGATGAAAAGTACCGTAAAATAGCGCTGGACATCAGGAATAAAGTATTCTCGCTCACACCGGGCGAGATCAAGATACTATCTATGCTATTAAGAGGTAGACTAGAACTAGAAGATGTGGAGAACGCGAAAATCAAGGAGATCTATAGCGAGCTAAGGGAGTACTATAACACTGTTTCAGAAAAAATAAAGGAAATAGTAAAGGCTAAAACAGTTGTAGATATGGGTACTATAACGTTCTACTACTCAGAGAAAAACCGGAAATGGTATGCAGTAATACCTGATGCATTAACTTATATACAGGCTAGTGGTAGGACCAGCCGACTGTACTTAGGGAGAATGACTCATGGTTTCTCGCTAGTAGTCGAGTACAAAGTTTTCGAAAACCTTGTAAAATCTCTTGACTTAAGACTAGGGTTTTACACGAATACAAAACTATTCAAACCGATAGAAGCTATTGATTTAAACAAAGAAGCCAGGCTAATCGAGGAAACCAGGGAAAAGCTGGAGAAGGGAGGGATAAAGTATAGGAACATACTAGTAATCGTGGAATCTCCGACTAAAGCTAAGACTATAGCGAGATTCTTTGGTAAACCAGTGAGGAGGAGGATCGGATCGCTGAATGTATATGAAATACCGTTTATAAAGAACGAAGAAATCATACATTTAAATGTCATAGCTACTCGCGGCCATATATACGACCTCACGACAGATCCCAATGTGGCTAACTACGGCATAGATATAACAGAGTATGACATAATGCCGCGTTATGAAACAATTAAGAAATGCCGTATATGTGGATACCAGTTCACCTATGGCACACAATGTCCACGATGCGGTAGCAAAACCTATGTTGATTCAGCCGAAGTTGTAAATGCTCTACGTAAACTAGCCGGAGAAGCCAACGAGGTATACATAGCAACGGATCCCGATATAGAGGGGGAGAAGATAGCGTACGACGTATACCTTGCTATTAAAGGATTTAACAACAACGTATGGAGGATAGAGCTACACGAGATTACCGCTAAAGAGTTTATAAACGCTCTCACTAAGAGAAGGAGTATAGACTATAAGTTAGTAGAAGCAGAGATCTATAGAAGAGTCCTCGATAGACTCATAGGGTTTAGCTTAAGCCATAATCTATGGAGGAAGTATGGGAAAAACTGGCTCGGGGCAGGAAGAGTTCAAACTCCTGTTCTAGGCTGGATCATAGAGCGCTACAAGAAGTACTTAGAGAATAAGTGCAGGAAAATAGTCTACAGACTAACATCTTACCCAGGTATACATGTATCAACGTGTATACCAGTTGCTGATAAAGAGCTCTACAACGAGCTTCTATCTGCTACTAAGGCTGAGCTCATACTCAAGGAAAAGCGCGACGAACTAGTTAAGCCTAAACCACCCTATACAACAGACGAATTGCTTTCCGATGCTAGTAAGCTAGGCTTACCTGCATCAAAGACTATGAAGATCGCGCAAGAGCTATTCGAACTAGGATTGATAACGTATCACAGAACGAGTAACCACTACGTATCATCTACAGGAATATCTATAGCTACTAAGTACTTAGAGGCGAAAGGATGGAGTAGCTTAGCAAGACCAAGTCACTGGGGCGAGCACGGTGCACATGAAGCTATCAGACCGGTATATCCTCTAGACCCGGTGGATCTCGAGAAAGCTGTTACTGAAGGCGTCTTATCGCTTCCCATCCCATTAACAAAGCTCCACTACAGGGTCTATGGATTAATATTCAAAAGATTTATCGCTAGCCAGATGAAGCCCTATAGAATACTAAAACATGTTTACAGCGTATATGTGGGGAGACACCATATTGGAGACCTAGTTCTAGGGATACGGGTACTTGAAGATGGATTCAACGTCGTTTCTAAACCCCGGATATATCCGGAGCTAGAGAACGTTGATACCGTGTGTTCAGGTGTAGAGGTAGTATTCAAAACTATTGCGTCTAAGGTTAAGCTCTACAGCGAAGGCGAGCTAGTACATAGAATGAAGAATGAAAAACTCGGAAGACCTAGTACGTACGCTAAGATAATCGATAACCTCATAAGACATGGATACACCATTAGATCTAAGAAAATAGGGTACTTGATACCGACAAAGACGGGGATAGAAGTATACGATTACCTAGCAGGCAATTATCCAGACCTAGTATCAACAGCTACTACACAGGTTATGGAGGAATACGTAGACCGTATAGCGTGTGGAGAATTATCTGCTGCACATGCTATACTCGGTGTAGTCGAGGTTATCGAGAAGCACAACCTACCGTTATCTAGTAGAGAAGCCGTCTTCAGTACTTCCTCTTGACATGTATAGCTATAAATGGTTTAACCCTTCCTCCACGGCGTTCACTACCTATTTCAACGTTTAAAAGCTCTATACTATCCCCCAGCCTACTATATAGCTCGTTATAGATGTCGACAGCTTTGCTTATGTGAGCACCATATCCACGAATAATCACGGTATCTATACCCTCCTGAAAACTCACTATGATCTCAAATATGTAGTCATCGATCGACTTCTTACCAATATCAACCGTCTTCGTTAACCCAGTACTCATACACACTACCTCTACAACTATACTATGTCATAGAATCTATATCGGAAACTCTTTTATAAAAATATAGAGCACAACACTTCTAACCCAGTATACCAGTATAC
>QMWW01000004.1 GCA_003661825.1 Thermoprotei archaeon | reverse complement strand
GATTGAGAGCTGGAGCCATATGTGCTGCAGTAGCTAATAGAGAAACAGAGGAGTTCATCGTAGATGCAGGAGTGGAAGATGCTATACGCGTAGCTAACGAAGCCGTTAGGATACTGGATACGTGGGATAAGAAAAAAGAAGAGAAAAACAAGAAAACAGTGATACCAGAAATTATTTATGAATGGTTTATGGAATACATGAAAAGGTAGCAAGAATATGAGGAATAGCGCTTTACACGTGAGTGTCGGGAATCTAAACATAGATATAGTAATGTATGTAGACAGACCCCCCAAGCTTGATGAAAGCATAATAGCTCGGGATATGCTCTTATCTCCTGGAGGAGCAGCATCTAACTATGCTGTTGCAGTATCCTGCTATGGTCACCGCGTATCACTCGTAGCATCAGCTTCAACTAATCCATTAATTGACGATGTTTTGAAGGAGCTTAGTGCGCGAGGAGTAATTACAGACTATGTGAAAAGAGTAGAAGGTGAACCAGGGCTTGTATTTGCTATTGTGACTCCTAGTGGGGAGAGAGTTTTATTCAAGTATCGTGGTGTAAATGAGCTTCTATCACCGAATGATGTCCCAAGAGAACTATTAGAAGAAGCTAGTATCATTCATATAGCTAGTATAGAACCTAATATCGTGGATGAAATAGCTAGTAGAGCATCTAGACTCGGATTACTGGTAAGCTATGATCCGGGGACATATGCTACAATGTATAGAGAAAGGATCTTTAAGGTACTGAGTAAGGTTAACATACTGTTCCTTAATAGAGTAGAGGCAAGAGATTTGACTAGGGGAAACATTGAACTTCTACTTAAACATGGAGTAGAGCTTGTAGTAATTAAAAAAGGCTCTGCTGGAGCATTTGTTGTTGAACACGGGGGGAAGTACTACCACGGAGTATCAAAACCTATTGGCAAACCAGTAAACACCACGGGAGCGGGAGACGCTTTTGACGCTTTCTTTAACGCAGCATACCTAGATTACCGAGACCCCGGCAAAGCGCTTGCATATGGATTAGCTTGTGGAGCTTACAAGACATTATTTAAAACCAGTATTATAGAGTGCAGGAAACAGCTGTTTAACAAACAATTGAATAGTACTATAGTAGAAGTTGCTAAAAAGCCAGAGAACTGGGTATTGGAGGACTAGAGTATTATATGGATTTGGCTAAACTACTAGCTATGCTTACAGAGCACAGCTACGGATCAGACTATATTATAGAATGCAGGGAACATCCAATAATCATTATTAAAAATCAGCTTCTCGAAGAGGAGATAAAGGGGGTTATTGGGGAAGCTAAGGAAGAATATGTAGAACTTACACTATCACCACATAATGAGCCGCTATGCATTTTTCCACGTATCCAAGAATTAGCGTATAGCGAGTACCTGCGTGAAGTATGCTCGGCAGCGCTTTTATCTAAAATGTACTCTTGCACAGCTGAAGCTAACCTCTACATATTTCTTAACGATCTCTCCGATGAATTCCTATATGTAACATACGTTTACCACGTACTTAAGCATCAAAGCCTTAACATCAAGTTTCCGCTAGAGAAGCTTACTAAGTACTCGATACTTCTAGCTAGGCTTAAAGACCTAAAACAAGACTTAAGCTATTTAAAGAAGAAATTAGAAGTAGCTTATGACGAAAATACATGGAGCAAGTATACAGAGAAAGTTAGAGAGCTTGACGAACAGATCCTCCAAGTAAAAAAGCTGTGGGATAATGATAAGTCATTCTTCGACGCAGTATATAGAATTGTATCTTCTACGGAGAAGAGGTATAGTGAAGTAGTGGATTACGTCAGGGAAAACATTGGTAAATTCTATAAAAGTATTGAAGAGCTCCTCCATAAGTGGATAGGAAGATATAACTCGCTACTAAATCCATACAGACTGAACTATAGCATAGTACCGCTCTCTAAGCTAATCGGCATCAGCGAAAGAGAACAGTTCAATAGCATGGTGAGAGTTACATCATACTTAAAGGAGAGGTGTAAGACCCTATTATTTATTGACGGAGAAGAAGCAGAAATCCTTAGAGAAATACTAGACTTAGACTATAAAGTGTTAGTGCTTCCAGACTAAGGCTCTACATTCATCTCTAGAGAGTATATTAAAAACATAACTAGGGCCTACTTACATGTTAAGCGTGGATGGTTAGCTAACTCGGAGAAAGAAACCGTTGACATAATGACAGAGGTTCTATCTAAAGTTGATACTAGCCAATGAGATAAGGAATATTTTGTATAACTATACTACAATATCGAGTCGGGGATACAAGTGAAGCTTTTTGAATACGAAGCAAAGAATATAGCTAAAGCCTATGGTATCCGAGTTCCACGGGGCGAGGTAGCAAAAACACCTACTGAGGCAAGAGAGATAGCAGGGCGTATAGGTAGAGGCGTTGTACTAAAAGCCCAGATCTTAGTTGGTGGAAGAGGATTAGCTGGTGCCGTGAAGTTTGCAGAAAAACCAAGCGATGCATACGAGGTAGCTAATAGGCTTCTTGGATCAAAGATTAGGGGAGAAGAGGTTAAAATGATCTTGGTAGAGGAACGAATATGTGTAGCTAAAGAGCACTACCTATCATTAACAGTTGACAGGTCTGCTAGAACCCTAGTATACTTAGTATCTTCTCTTGGAGGAGTAGAGGTTGAAGATCTGGTAAAGAAGCATCCAGACAAATTGCTAAAGCTTAGCGTAGATCCCCTCACAGGTTATAAACACTACTACTCAAGAGTGGCGGGGGAATTTCTAGGTGTAGCCAGAGGGGGAGGGGGAAACCTGGACCACATCATGGCTACTATGTACAAGATCATGAGAGACTATGATGCAGAACTAGTAGAGTTCAATCCATTAGCGCTTGAATGTGGTGGAGGCCTTATAGCCTTAGATGCCAAGATCGTTATAGACGATAATAGCCTATATAGACACCCGGAGCTTAGAGAGAAAAGTACACGCGAACTAGCTATATATGAGCAAAAAGCTAGAGAGCTAGGCTTCTCCTACATTGAATTGGATGGCAATATTGGAGTAATAGCTAATGGAGCAGGTCTCACAATGGCTACCATGGACACTATACTTCTGTACGGTGGAAAACCAGCTAATTTCCTAGATATCGGCGGTGGAGCTTCTCGAGATAGAGTTAAAGATGCTGTTAAACTACTACTGTCGCATCCGAACGTTAAAGTACTGTTGATAAATATCTTTGGGGGTATAACGAGGTGCGATGAAGTAGCATGGGGTATAGCTGAGGCTTTAGAAGAAGCTCATATCAGCAAGCCTATAGTAGTTAGAATGCTTGGAACCAACGAGGAGGAAGGCAGGAAGATCCTTTTGGAGAAAGGCCTTAAGGTATATAATGAGATCGATGATGCTGTCGCTAAAGCAGTGGAACTCGCAGAGGTGTAGTCTTGTGGCCATATTAGTTAATAAAAACACACGCGTCCTAGTACAAGGTATTACTGGGCGTGAGGGGAGTTTTCACACTAAGCTTATGTTGGAATATGGCACCAAAATAGTCGCGGGGGTTACTCCGGGTAAAGGAGGCTTAGATGTACACGGTGTACCAGTATATGATAGCGTGCTTGAAGCTCTAGATGAACAGGGCAGTATAGATGCCAGTATAGTATTTGTACCAGCAAGGTTTGCCTCCGAAGCAGTATATGAAGCTCTGGAGAACGGCATCAAACTAGTCGTAGTTATAACTGAGGGTATACCGCTCTACGACGAACTATTGCTTATTAGATATGCTAAGAGCTTAGATGTGAGGATCATAGGGCCTAATACGCCGGGCATAATAGTTCCCGGGGAGGCTAAGATAGGTATAATGCCAGCTCATGTATTCAAGCCTGGAAGAGTGGGTATAGTGTCACGTAGTGGAACGCTAACTTACGAGATATCGCGCGAAATAAGCAAAAAAGGCTATGGAGCATCAACAGTCGTAGGAATAGGTGGCGATCCTATTGTAGGCTTAGATTTCATTGAAATATATCAACTATTTTCTACAGATCCCTATACTGATGCTGTAGTACTAATAGGCGAGATCGGGGGAGATATGGAAGAAAGATTCGCGAAATACTATGTAAGTTTAAACCGCAAGAAGCCTGTGATCGCATATATAGCCGGCAAAACAGCACCACCGGGTAAGAGGATGGGTCATGCAGGAGCTATAATATCTATGGGTATAGGAGACTATGCTTCCAAGAAGAAAGCATTAGAAGATGCTGGTATACCAGTGGCTGATAAACCCTCAGAGATCCCACTTCTACTAAGCAAGATCCTGAAACGCTAACAACATTTATTTTATTTTCTACAATATAAGGTCTAGATATGGTGAATGTTTGTGGCAAGCGTCGTGAGAGAATATAGTTCATTCACAGAGTTAATTGATGCTATAGATAGGTCGATCAATATACTTAAACAGCAATTGACGGATTTCTTAAAAAGACTTGAGGATGCTAGAGCAAGAACCGAGAGAGAAAGGAAGCTTAAAGAGCTGATAAAGAGGCTTACAGGAGAAGAGGATGTGGTAATAGGTAAGCTAGTTGATCTGAAGGAAATAAAGCTTTTTATAAATCCAGACGCAGAGCAGGAGTCAAAACTTCTCGAAGAAGTTATAGATAAAATCAATAAAAATATACAAACACTCCAAAACATTAAAAGAGCGCTAGAGCCATTTGCTAAAACCGATATAGAGATCCGGATATTTGCCATATACCGTGACGGGGTTCCAGAAGCCATTATAATAAGGTTGTAACCATGCTATTATAATATAGTACTAGTATCATATAAAGGTCAAGGAGAGATAGGGGTGCTCTCCGATGCGGAGAAGAACTATATATGATGGGATAGGTCCGGGCAAAAAAGCCCCGGAAGAAGTAAATGTAGTAATAGAGATCCCTATGGGCAGCAATGTTAAGTATGAGCTCGATAAGGAGCACGGAGTACTATTTGTTGATAGAATACTATTTACTGCAATGGTATACCCGTTCAACTATGGATTCATACCAGCTACATTAGAGGAAGACGGAGACCCTGTTGATATACTACTGCTAGGCTACGAGCCCATACTACCAGGCTCGGTAGTTAAAGCTAGACCCATAGGTGTACTAGAAACTGAAGATGAAAAAGGTAGAGATGCGAAAATCATAGCCGTACCGACTCCAAGTATAGATCCTAGATTTGAGAACATTAATGATATAAACGAGCTACCTGTAAATTTCAGGGAAAGAATTGCACACTTCTTCGAACACTACAAAGAACTAGAAAAAGGCAAATGGGTAAAAGTTATTGGATGGAAAGGACGCGAAGAAGCTATTAGAAGGATTGAAGAAGCCATCAATAGGTATTCAAAACTATGAGAACATCTTTTACATATCCTAGCCTCTACATAGCCTCTATAAAATTCCACTATTTCTCTGGATTCAAAACTTGAGCGGTCGTATCGGCTCTTCCACCCACATCTACATATTCGGTTCCACGGTTTTACTTCATCCCGTTAACAATGTTTCTAACAATATCCACATATTTACTTATTTCTCTATGGAATCTATCCCTACGGAAGATCCACGCCCTATTCCTTGCATTTAAGCTCAGCTCTTTCCACAGAGATCTATCCCTTGCCAACTCTTTGATCCTATTTTTAAGCTCTAAATAGTTGCTATAAGGTAGAGCGAGATATTTGCTGCCGCCAGCTATATCTATCCATGCACCACTACTTCGCGGTATTACTACGGGAGTACCAGCAGCCATAGCCTCTACGATAGAGATCCCAAAATGCTCTTTTTCCGTTAAATGCACGTATACATATGAGTTACGGTACAGGTCTATAAGTTCTCTTCGTGAAACATCCGGCTTAAACTCTATGTATTCTCTAAGCCCCAGCAGAGAAGAAAGCTCGTATACTTCTCCTATAACTCTCTTACTAAGCTTACTGCTTGAACCAACCCAAACTACTTTCCAATCAGTAAGTCCCAAGTCACGAAGAGCCTTTGCTAAGTGAATTACCCTATGCGGATACTTCTCGTAAGAGATCCTAGACACTATCAGTACTATCTTCTCCCTCTCCTCTAAGGGTACTACCGGCTTAGAGTAAAATTCCTCTACTTTAACAGGCGGATAAACTATTCTAGGTTTTATACCAAGTGTTTTCTGTATAAGTTTTGAAGTGAACGAGGAGTTAGCTAGAGGCAGGATCATATTCTTTAAGAGAACCTTGTTTAGCGCTTTATTCGCATAGTGGTATAGCTCAGCAAATGGTTTATATAATGGGTGTATGAAGGGATAGTACGTTGTAGGGGAATTGAGAACTGGATAGTGGAAATATATAATGTGAGCAGGGCCGGATAAGACATCACCGGATACATTTACTGAGACGCATCGGTCATTAGAATCTAGGAGGAGCTTGCTATTTACTGCATGTGTCTCTAGACCATAGTACTTAAGGGCATCCATTAAAAATTTATATGTCTGCGTCTTGGGAAGCCCTGTTTGGAAGAAAACTGTATAACCATAGCGAGTTAAGCCTATCATAGTTTCTAGTGCCACATATAGCGACCCCCCGAAGCCCAGTAGACTTGCACTAACTATGTTGTATCTAATTAGAACAGTTTTCTCTTCCTCTATCCTTTTGCTCATCGATGCTTACCCCTAATTTCCCTCTCACGTGGAAGAACAGCTACTTTCCACCCACGCCTTTGGAGTTCCCGTGCAAATACGTGGGGATAGCCCTCTCTGGACGCATCAACTACAATAAACTTGGGATTAGCTCTTTCAACATACTCCATTAATTCGTCAAAGTCGGCATGGTCGCTAAATGAAGCTAGCCATGTATATTGGTCAACTCTTCTAATAGGCTCGTTGTATTCGTGGCCACTTAGTACTAGATTTAGGATTGTTCCGTCAAGTCTTCTCCTCTTAGCCTTAACCATATGTTCAAATACTATGTACCTACCACTATCTACCACTTCCCGTGCCTCCTGCGTGCCTAATCTGAAGTAGCAACCTATGTTTAACCCGTATTTCTCGGCAATTTTTGTCACTGAGTACATTCTATGATTCATAACAAACGGTTCTGATATCCCATATTCCCTCAATATAGCCATAACCTCCTGGAGTTTACCGTAGTACCCATAGACTGCTACTTTACCGTATTTCCTCAAGCCCTCGATGACCAGATCTATCACTAGATCAATTACATCTTCCTTAAATACTCTCCTAATATCCGGATGGCCGTAGGTAGCCTCTATAACCAGTACATCTAGATCCTTCATAACAGCTGTTTTACCACCTAGCTTGAAGTCCCCGGTGTAGCCTAGTCTATACTCGTCAACTTCTACAAGAACTTGTGCTGATCCTAGGATATGATCTGATGGGAGAAGCATTATTTTTTCTCTATTAAACTCTACAGTTTGGTAGTAATCTAGTCCTATAGCTTTTCTTTTATAGATAGCTTTGTACCTGCTAGGTACATATTCAAGCTCTACTACGAGCTCAAGAGTAGCAGGAGTAGCTATTATGTGATTTGAGTAAATAATGCTATCTTTAAGCCCAACTAAATGATCTGAATGAGCATGTGTAAGCACTCTAATAGGTCTTCGTGCAAAGCCGTCAACGGTGATGCTACGTCCAAGCATTATCGCCTTAGTTACGGCATCTATGTCAACATATCCTAAGATTTGATCAAGACTTTTCAAAAAACTACACCACAATTGCTGTACTGTTGTACATTAATGCTAGTATATTATTCTTCTGAGATACTAATGCTATAGCTACTCTATTTAAAATAATCCTTACTAGTTAAAAACCATCTCTTCTTATTTGGGTCATAGTATATGGCTGATTCCTCCCGTAATTTTCTAAAAAGCTCAAATCCTTTAGCGCCAAGAACTCTCTTTATCTCTTCTTCATCATCAGTATGAAGCTCCTCGAAGAGAAGGCGACTAAATGTTTTCCAGTACTCTGGATCAACAGCTATTCTTTCCCTATTTAGATGTACTACTACCGCGCCCTCACGCTTTAAGTAGTTAAAGAATCTATCACGTCTTAGTCTTTGAGGAAGAGCGCTCTCAAACACAACCTTCTCTTCGCGGAGCCTCTCCATACCAGTCTTTTTGACTGCAGTTTGTGGTCTTGCTGCTGGCTTTTCCTCTAGTTTCTTTGCAAGGTCATTAAATGCTAATTCAAGTCGTTCTACTCTTTCATATAGTCCAGCTAACTGGTTTTTGAGCGAGCTAAGAGCTTCCATATATTTATTCATTTCGTCTTCTACTATGCGTTTAACGCGAGATCTAAGTTCAGGTAAAGCAAGTACAGGATGTTTTTTCTCGATATAGCTCTTTATAAGAGCAATTATGAAGTCTGAAATTAGAGAGAAGCCTTCACGTTCAGCCCTTGTAACTAGTTCTCTATAACTATTCTCATCGAGCTCCAGCACTATCTTCTTACGCTTCTTATCCAAAAGCCTCTACCCCATTATACACTCTTTGCAATAGTAGCTTAATTAAAGCTTATCAATGCCTATACCTAATATTGTGAACTAGATGATGAAGCCCCTACTCATTGACCACTGCGTCTCTAGACTTAGCTTGGTGATAGCGTCCTCCCGAGCAGCTGAACTAGGTGAAACATATTGCTCTATGCTGATGCACATTGCCATTCTAACCCTGTTCGCGGCCTTGGAGCCAGAACTATTGCAAAAAAGTTTAAAAACGTAGGAGGCTGGTTCATAGCCTTAGTATCTCTACCTCCATACTACTATGGGTTCACAAAGCATGCAATAGAGGCTTACGAAAAAACATTAGAAGTCATGGCTAGTGAGAAGAAGAAAGTAGCTGAAACAGGCGTAAAGGTTAAGTTGTTAGCTGGTTTTCACCCGGCAGAAGTAGACGAGTATATCCGTAGAGGACTTAAGCCAGAGGAGGTACTAGAGCTAGCAGATAACGTATTTAAACTAATAGTAAAACTGCACAAGGAGGGACTAGTAGATGGTATAGGCGAAGTTGGTAGACAGCACTATAGTACGGCTACGCCACGATTAGTTCTTTCAGAGCTGATAATGATAAAAGCCCTTGAAGTAGCAAAAGACTATGATCTCCCCATTCACCTACACTTAGAACAGGGAGGAAGAGTTACAGTAGAATCAGTGAAAACTATAAGTCGTTTGACAGGTTTAAACACTAAGCTTATACTACTACACCATGCTAGTAGTGAAACTAGCTACTGGAGTAGTAAGTATGGACTCTGGCATACCGTTGTGGCTAAGAAAAACCTTATACGGATAACATTGGGCAAGAAGCACGATAAGCTTATGGTAGAATCAGATTACATAGACGACCCCAGAAGGCCAGGTGTAGCCTCTTATCCGTGGGATATAGCGTTCACGATCAATGAGCTCGTAGAAAGCGGAGCAGTAAGCGAGGAGGAAGTATACCGTACAATGGTTGATAGGGTCACCACATACTATGGTGTAGAAGCTCCTTAACACTTGTTTTAGTTATCAGCCTTTTATCGCGAAGAGACCGACTATCACGTACTAGTTCATGTATGTATACCTGTAGGTGTGGAGGACAGAAACTTATGAGGGGCTTATAGTTCTCTATAATTTCTTCTAGATCCCCATTTTCCACTACTGCATCAAGGCATTTAACTACTTTTATCCTTATGAGCATAGTAGAGCACCTAAGCATCACTATACCTAACTTTAGGGGTAGCATATATATGCGTTGCAGTATATGCGAGGAGAAACCAGCTGTATTAGAGTGTAGAGTTTGTAGAAGAATGGTATGCGGAGACGATTATGTTAGGGAAAAACGGGTATGCAGTGCTTGCCAAGACGCTTTATGCCAGATATGTAATAAATACTTGTCAATAGGCTATTGCTCTATATGTGGAAGAATGGGGTGTGAGGACTGCCTAGTAAAGGTATCACCCGTGTCATACATATGTAGGCACTGTATTAGTAAGCTGGGGTATGAAGTATGATGAAAACTGGAAAACCTCCATGGAATATGCTAGCAAAGCTACTGAGTATTTTGCCTACCGATGACATAGACTTAATAGTAGGGCCCTCCGTGGGTGAGGACTCAGCAATAATAAGGGTTAGAGACGGTTTTCTAGTAGTACATAGTAATCCAATAACTGCTGCTTCACGTAAAATAGGCTGGCTTTCTATACACATAGCGGCAAACGATGTAGCTGTTAGAGGCGTAAAGCCAAAATGGTTCCTGCCAGTGGTTCTTCTACCAGAAAATGCTGATTATAACCTCGCAGAAACCATATTCAGCGATATAGCTATGGCATTAAAAGAGTTAGGTGGAGTAGCGGTAGGTGGACATACCGAGGTTTCTCCAGAAATCCCCCGCCCTATAATATCGACTACTGCTATAGGATATACAACTAGCAGGGTAGTTTTAACCAGAAATGCCCGTCCGGGAGACAGCATAGCTATTATGGGCAGGGTTGGAGGCGAAGGAGTAAGCGTTATTGCATTGGATTTTGAAGACTTGCTCTTAAGTAAAGGGATCGACAAAGACTTGATCGAAAAAGCTAGATCCTATATTAACGAGATAAGTGTAGTAGATAAGGCACTGAGTATAAGCAGGTATGTCAGCTCTATGCACGATCCTACGGAGGGAGGTATATTACAGGGGCTTAGAGAGATAGCACTAGCAAGTAACACTGAGATAGAGGTTGATCTAGACTGTATAGAGGTAGACCCAGCTGTGGAGACTATAGCTGGTGCGCTAGGTCTAGATCCTCTAAGGTTGTTAAGCAGTGGAGCGCTGATTGCAACTATACCAGCTAGCAGGATTAAAGACTTTGTAGATATAGCTGAGAGAGAAAAGTATAGTTACAGCATCTGTGGAACTGTAAAGCACGGAGTACCTGGTCGAGTAGTTATTAAGCGTGGAAGCAGGGTAACAGAGGTAGTTGATAAAGATATTATAGATGAAATTTATAAGCTGTGGTGACTCATTAAGGTAGTTTTGACCACCTATAGGTCAAAGTGGTATAAGCCGGTGGTTTCAAGTGAAGGCAAAGGACTTAATATTAGAAGCCGCTAACGTGGCCTATCAAGGCGCTACTAAGATAGAGAATAATGTGCTATCTAGATCCACCGAAGCTCGAACCGAGATCTTATCCCTAGCCTCTCGTACTAGAGATCTATACGAAGGTATGGGCAGAGTACTAAAAGCTATATCTACGCGGATCCCTGGAGAAGCTGGTAGCGATATAGCTCTATCTCTAGGTAGTTACTTCTACGTAGTAGTCTACAGCAATGAATTTGTCGTCGTTAGAGGTAAGCCTTTCCACATAATGATGTCTTACAGTAAAGGAGGAGAGAGAATAGGGTTAAAGACTAGATATCTAACTGCCTATCTAGGCTTGAACTCCATGGAAGTATCACTCTACAGTATAAAGACTAAATTACTGATAGGTAGTCTAGAAGACTATATTACAAACTACAACGAGCTAAAATACGTCTTAAAACCTCTAAACAATATAGTAGAACGCTATCTGGAACCCTTAGTTGAAGCTAGACTAGGCGTTTCTCCCAAATAATATAGTACCAAGTCTTTAAGGTATAACAGTAAGTATTTTGGAAAAATATGTATTTTTAAATTAGCCTAACCACGTTAATTCCGTTACTAATACTCTACTCTAGGCTGCTTCTTCGGTTTTAGCTGCTTCTTCACTAACTATTCTGGGTAGCTCAGCATACTTCTCCTTAAGGCTTTGTTCAGCCGCTATTCTAGCTTCTTCCAGTATTCTTCTAGCTTCGCTGTCCAGTCCTACATCAATCTCAGCCGATATATCCGCTATACCAGCACTCATCGTAGCTTCCAGCTCGCGTATAGCATACTGTAGATCTATCCATACATCCGGGGCTACCGACTTAATTATAGCTGTAGCTTCTTTCATAACTCCAATAACTGGTACGAGCTCTTTCATAGCTCCGCCGAATACTAGGAATGTTTCTAGCTTCAGTGCTACTTGCTCAAGAGCGTATTTAGCTGTGATCAGCTGGCGCGAGATCTTTCTGATTTCTGATACTTCTTTAGCATACATCTTTGCACGTTTCTCGTCTTTTTTCATAAGTGATTCTACTATTACGTGGAATAACTCGCGATCCCTTTGCTCTAGTTTATCTAGATAGCTACTTAGTCTCCCAATCGCAGTCTTTATCCTGTAGTGCGCGAGTATTGCCTTCTTATCAATGGGCTCTTTATCGTTCCTAAACCACGATCTAATTTTCTCACCAATAGTTTCATCTCTTTTACTAAACAATTCGCCAACCATGGCTACTACACCCGAATACTCACTAGTTTTATCCCCATCGGTTATAGTTAAAAAGGAGTGGACTACATCATATCACATAAAGCTTGCTAATAACGGTGAATAGCCTTGACTACTGCTAAGAATAGACTAATAACAAATATTCTGCTGAGAAAAGGAGGAGTAGTGAACAAGGTTGCATCGAGATATGTGATGGCAGGATTCCAGGTGCGCGTTAACCCCGAAATCCCGGGGCTAGACTTAATCGCTACAAAGTCAGGAGAAGCATATGGAGTCCGTGTTATATGGGAGAAGAAAAGGTACGAAGGACAGGTTATAGAAGAACTGCTGAACGCTTCTAAAAAACTAGGCTTGAAACCTATCTTGATATTATACGGTTCCGGTCCGCATATAGACAAAGATATAATAGAAGAAGCTAGTAGAAAAGGAGTATTAGTTAAAAGAATTAGAGGCGTATAGCGTGAAACAAGATAAAGTACCACAAAGCGTATCAGAATACATTGTGTGTAGAGAAGACTGTACGCTACAATTTCTAGAAGCCCTCGCCATGAATGGGCTGGCAGTTAGGGCTTACATAGAAGAGTGTAGTAGGAAGAATTTCCAGAGAATAGTTATAGAGCTGATTAATGGTGAGAAAGTCTATAGTAAGTGTTACTTTAGAGAGGAAATAGCTACCAGCATTAGAATAATAAACGTGTATATAGGTTATGCTAGGAGTAAAAATCTCCGAGAATAACGAGTAAGTAGTGATGAATGGTATTACCGGTGACCTACAGGGGATGAACTAGCCCCCTTGCTGATATCTTTACTATCTATATCAGCACTTATTTAGAAAAGTGAACGCTTTATAAGGAATCTCGGTACAATATTCTAGAAGGGAGCTAGCCGGGAGAAGACGTTTTGAAGACAGTTATAGCCGCCTTAACGGGATTGCTGATACTGTGTCTATTCTCTACGGTATCTTTTAGTAGCGAAGCAATAGACCTAACTATTAAGGTTACACTTGTCGATGGATCCCCCTTGCCTAATGCTCTTGTACGCGTTGCTCCAAGTATTTTCTATGCAAATAGTAAAAAATATACTGTAGAGAACTTCACTGATGCCGATGGCGTAGCCATACTAAAAAACGTAATGGTAAATCCAGTCGATCATACGGTTTACCTCGAAATCCATTACGGAATCTACGGACTAATATACTCTTATAACAAGTTGTCAATAGAGAAGATGAGCCAAAATCTTAGCTTGCCATACAGGATCCTCATGGTATCCATGAATATAGTAGACGAATATCTAAATGGTGTGGAGGGCAATTTTACACTATATTATAATGGAAAGACCGTTATAGAAGGTGAGTTTACGAATGGAAATCTAATCATAGACGGAAGGAAGCACAAACACTACATCCTAATCGGAGATAGAATAGAATATAGAATTAAAATAATCACTACAAACACAACTAAAGAAGAAGTAATTAGCGGTACAAACAATATTTTTGATAAGACTATAGTATTAGATCTTTATAAGCCAGTCATACATATGGAATACTATTATAAAAAATATAACGAAAAAACCAATATATGGCAGATCACCCTATCCTTCACAGTTAGAGACGGAGTATATTCTGGTAAAGTACGCACATATATTAAGGCAAAACTCCTACCTAGTGGGAGAAAGGTCTATGGAGGCGAGATACAGCCATCAGAGGTTACAAGTACTAGAGCTTTGTATAACGTGACTTTACACATAGTCTCATCCAACGATAGGCTCTTAGTATTAAACATAACAACGATCGATCTCTCTGGAAAGAGCAGTCAATATGTTATGAAGGACTCTCTAGATAGGAGTATCTCTAAACCGACAAAACAAACCTCTCCCTACCACACCAAGACAACTAGTGAGAATAAAAGCAACTACACTAAATCCATAATACAAGCTACCGATACCGGATCCGCTAGAACAAGTTCTTGGTACACCATACCATCCGACCGGGAAAACAGAAGAGAACAGATATTTCCCGGGATCCACATATACATTATAACCGTTTTCATATCGCTAGGAGTAATAGTAGCTGAACTTAGGAGTCGTCGCGTAAAATGGCGTAGCTAGTACTAACTTCCGACTTCTCGATCCTCCCTAAAGCCTTGATTGCAAGTAGTAATGCCTTTTTAGAAGAAAGAGAGATGCCGATTCCTATCTTGGCATTATGCGGAAAATTCTCGATAAAAAGATCTAGGTGCTCCTCGGGTATTATAGCTACTAAATCGCTATCACCAACAAACCCCGCTATTCCTCCAAGCCTAAATGAAAGCTTTACTACATCGGTGTAAAGCGCTGTAGCTTCTATGTACTCTTCATATATACTAGCGTATTCTAAAGAGCCTAGTACGCTCTCCAGGCTAACGTAAGCTATGGTAACTCTATCCTCTGGTTTATTATCCTCATAATATAATCTATCCAAGGATCTGATGATCCTGGAGGCTATTAGCTGAGCTATAGCTGGATATTTGTGAACAACTGATACCGCTTTAATACTCCTCGTTACTTGTTCCTCGATCTTGTTAACCGCTTCTTCGAGATCTTTTCTAGATAGACCATTGCTGAACGCTATGTAACAGTTGCTTCTAAGTGGAAGGATGAAAGAGTCTCTCTGCCAGAACTCTCTATATATGCTGTTGTAGATCTTACACCACTCTTTATAGTTTAGGCTACAGCATCCAGTATTTCCATCTAGATCCCGAGTATTAACCACAATTAGGGTTATACGGGGCATTCCACACCACAACCACATAGTACCTTATTTAACTATTCCTGGATTCCAGAGATAAGAGGTTTTTCTAGTACCAAAGCACTCTACTCTTTATATCTGTATTTGTCTGGAAATTGATTATTAGATCTCGACACGTATAAACTAATATCTAGAACGGATATGTTTGCTCAGAGCCGGAGACCCCTTCTTCACACCTATAGGGTCTGTCTGGACTAGGATACATCATCGCCTCTACATACATTTACTTATTCCTTTAGCATTTTAGCTAATTCTAGCTTTTGCTACTAGAAGAGCTACCAAAAGGATAAAACTATGCTACCAAGAATACAAAATCACTAGCCCTAGCAATTTTCCAGCTTCACAAGGTGTTGGGAGTTGGGTATAAAGCTCGACCCGTGGGGTCACTTGAGTATATCTGATTACGAGAAATTATTTACACAATTTGGCATAGAACCTATAGATAGCGTGATCGAGAAACTGCCAGTTAAGCACTATTTCTTTACACGTAAAATAGTGTTTGGTCATAGAGACATGGAAAAGTGGCTAGACGCGCTTAAATGTGGTGAGAAGGTAGTTGTACTTACCGGGTTTATGCCGAGCGGGCATACCCATCTAGGCCACTTAATGGTTTTCGAAGAGCTTAAGTACTTACAACAATTAAATGCCCACATACATGTTGCTATAGCTGATGCTGAAGCTTATGTTGTTAGAAGGCTCAGTAGGAGAAGAGCGATAAAATACGGGCTGGAGTATATAGCTCATGCCATTGCTTGGGGACTCGATCCAGATAGAACCATATTTTACTTCCAGACAAATCAGTCAACAGATTACTATAGACTAATACAGCTATTCTCGCGAAAAACATCTCTAGCCGAGATGGAAGCTATTTATGGAGAGCTCTCTCCAGCTAAGATAGTGGCTGCATTGACACAGGCTGCTGATATACTTCACCCCCAATTGAGCAGTTACGGAGGCTATAAATACGTGTTAGTACCGGTAGGTGCCGATCAAGACCCCCATATTAGGCTAACACGTGATATAGCCGACAGGTTCTCCACCGAGTTAGGGCTAGAAAGACCGGCCTCAATGTACCATAAATTCATAACTGGGTTGGATGGAAACAAGATGAGTAGCTCTAGGCCAGAGTACGCTATATTTCTACTAGATGATGAAGAATCTGTCAAAAGAAAAGTCCTGAATGCACTGACTGGGGGGAGGGCCACAGCTGAGGAGCAGCGGAAACTAGGGGGTCAACCTGGTAAGTGTAGTATATACCAACTCTACATGTACTTGCTATCCATAGATAATAAGGAACTACTGGAAGTTTACAACTCCTGTACCTCCGGGAAACTGTTATGTGGAGAATGTAAGAGGAAAGCTTATGAAAAACTGGCAAAGGTGCTTAGTGAACACAAGAAAAAATACAAAAAAGTAGTAGAAACGGGTGTACTCGAGAAAGTTGTAGAAAAGCCTAGCTTCTAATTTCTTCTAAGAACCTATCGGCAGCCTCTACCGGGTTAGTAGCTTTAGTTATGGCACTACCGACTATAATGATGTCTACACCTATCTCAACAAATTTCTTAGCTTCACCATGTTTTATGCCGCCAGCTACAGCAACTTTAGCCGAAACCGCTTTCCTCAGTCTTTCAAGTTCTTCGAAAAGATCTGATGCCGTTAAACCCCTCTTGCGCTGCACATCTATTCCTACATGATAGAGTATTACATCCACCCCTAATCCATCTAGTTCAATAGCTCTACTCACTGGGTCACGGCAGTTAATCAGATCAACTATAACTAGCTTTCTATACTTTTTCGCTGTATCTAGTGCTTCAAGAACAGTTGAGTCATCAGCTACCCCTAAAACAGTGATAGCATCTGCACCGGCTTTGAAAAAGATCTCTGCTTCAAGACTCCCCGTATCCATGGTTTTAGAATCAGCTACTACAACACAATTTGTTAGATCCTTTAGTAGCTTTACACTTATTCTACCCCATGCTTTTAAAAGGGGAGTCCCGGCTTCTATCCAAAGCCCATTACACCCTAAATTAGTAGCTAGCTTAACTCCTAGGTGTAATGCTTCGTAGAGATTAGGAGTATCAAGCGCGACTTGCAGGACAGGGTTCAACTCATTAACACCACGTTACTGTTTAAGCAAGACTATGTTTAAAAGCGCTATTTCAATCATAAAGCATATCCTAACTATAGGAGAAAGAGTATTCTAACACTACTCTCTTAATACAGTTATGTAAACAACCAACCCCAGATCCCCGGACCTCCAACCCAATACGTCCTGGATCGCGAGGAGTAGCATGTTGAGATCTAGAGAGGAGGTAAAAAGAGAAAAACAAGTAATACGAGAGCGTATCTGGCGCATTCTTGAAGATAGAGGTGTAGCTAGGTTTCCAAGACCGGTTTATGGTAGAATACCCAATTTCGAAGGTGCAGAAAGGGCCGCAGGGAGATTATTTCTAACAAAAACATGGACTAGTGCCCGTGTTGTGAAGATTAACCCGGATTCTCCTCAGAAACCGATACGCTATAGGGCTCTAAAGGAGGAAAAGATCGTTATAATGCCAACACCTAAGCTTGTACATGGATTCTTAATCCTAGACCCACGAATTATACCAGAGAGAAAGTACGGCTTTGCCGCAACTATTAGAGGCGCGTTTCTATATGGTAGGAGAGTGAAGCTCGTAGAGATACCTACCATAGACCTTGTTGTTACAGGCTCTGTAGCAGTAGATCTTAGTGGTGGTCGGATAGGTAAAGGCGGTGGATACTCCGAGCTTGAATACGCTATATTGAGGGAGGTAGGAGCTATCGAAAAGGACGTTTATGTCGCAACAACGATTCATGATCTCCAACTAGTAGATAAAGTACCGCTAGAAGAACATGACCTTAAAATCGATATAATAGCAACGCCTTCACGACTTCATTTTATAAAGCCAAGGCCCTTGAAGCCTCCAGGGATTCTCTGGGAGATCCTTGATAGCGATAAAAAGAAACTAAGCGTGGTCAAAGAGCTTTTAGAGATTAAGAAGAAAAGCCGTTAAATAATGTACTAAGTTTTATCCTCTATATGGTGGACTGGATGAGTGGAGATTTCAGCGATCTACTCATAGAAGTACGCAGAATAGTTCATGAAACCGCAAAAGGAATATTCGAAGAACTAAGAAGAGAGGCCCATAATACTCACCCAGAACTTGAAGACATACCAGTCATAGCTAGCGATTTCACATTACGTGGAGGAAAGAGGCTCAGAGCATTCCTAGTCCTAGTAGGATATTGGAGTCGAGAATGGGGAAAGAGTATTGACGAAGTAAAGTATCTAATGACAGGGATAGAGTTTTTACAAAGCTATCTACTCGTTCACGACGATATAATGGATAGAGACGAAGTTAGAAGAGGGGGGCCCACTGTACATGTATGGTTTACTAGTCGCTGCCGAGAAAAGAGCTTGCTCGGAGATTGTTCGCATTACGGTATATCGCAAGCCATAGTCGTAGGCGACTACTTAGAGTCTATGGCTGTCTCGACGTTTTCTAAGCTAGAACTACCAGCCAATGCCATGACTAAACTGATTCAATTGTATACGCGAGGCTTACGTATAGTTTCCTATGGTCAATACATGGATCTCATGCTTTCAATGAAGCCTCTCAGAGAAGTTGATGAAGCCGATGTTCTACTAGTACATAAGCTAAAAACAGCATCCTATACTGTTGAGCTACCACTGCATCTAGGAGCTATAGCTAGTTGTAAATACAGTGATAACCTCCTCCACGAATTAACAAGCTATGCTATACCTGCAGGTATAGCTTTCCAGCTACGCGACGATCTCCTGGGGTTATTCGGTGATCCATCGATAACGGGAAAACCTGTAGGAAGCGATGTAAGAGAGAAAAAGAAGACGTTGTTAGTAATCAAAGCCTATAAAGAGGCTCCGCCACCCTATAAG
>QMWW01000003.1 GCA_003661825.1 Thermoprotei archaeon | reverse complement strand
TTGTAAAGACGTTTAACGCTAGAGTGCCGGGCGGATTTACCGCGCTCTCATACCTCTCTTCCCGTATCAATTCTTTTTTTAATACTGATCTCCTAGTTTTACCGTCGAAAAACTTTATCTTGGATGGAATAGTTTGAGATACTATGTCTCCAACACTGTAGTCTGAGGCTACTTTACGTACCTGTTTACAATTAGAAGGTATATAAAGCGTTGATAAAGGAATGGAAAGGAATTTCCGGAAAATCGGTGGTAACTTAAGTACCGGGATTTTTAACTTCAAGTTTATAAGACCTTAATAGCGTATTTCCCGGGTTTATCTATATTTAGAAGCTTGGCCAGCCCTGAGCGTTCAGGGTCTATTATGACGACTACACCTTCCCATTCATCACTAAATTCTTTAGAGCCGCAGACCGGGCACTCAATAGTTTCTCTATCAACTAATGCTCTACACTTCCTACATGCTTTGAATATTCGTCCACGTATAGACAATTGTATCACTTCCTGGACTTTATCTTTTCAATAGTTCTTCTGATCCATTCCATTTTCCCTAGTAGTGGTTGTCGCATAGTCATATGTACTCTGAGGCCCTTCCCTCTCATCATGGCTACACCATATATACGTGCTCTGACAATATCACCTCTTTCTAGCATTCTTCTACTCTCTCTAAGTATGAATGCTGGTCTTGTTGGATCGTACTCGATCTTTTCGTCTGCTATTTGTGATATGTGTATGAAACCATCTTGCGCACCGAGATTAACAAATATCCCCTGCGGTATTATGGTGTTTATCTCTCCCTCAACTACTTCTTTCTGAAATGGATTAAATGCTAATATAGTGAACTCTGTATTATGGTACGTTGCCCCGTCTCCCATTACTATTTTTCCAAGAGGATCTATCTTAACGTCTGCAATAGCAACTATAACTCCCAGCTCCTTCGTTAATGCTCCTTCGTACATATTTCTGAGTTCTTCGAGAGCAGCTTCCTCCAGTGGCTTATCAAATTTATTTGGAGGTATTCTGACTATTCCCTTAACTCTGTATAACTTGTATACCAAGAATAGTGCACCTCTGTACAATCTTATTTAAGCAAATCACTAATATAGCAAATGTTGATGTTTTAAATATTTCCTTAAATTTATTCTTCTCTACAAATCTGAATATGATCGTGTAGATTCCTCTGTGGATTATAGCTCTATTCCCTCTATATTTATTCTCATACTCTCTTCTCTAATGTATATTTCAGGGATGCAGTTTTCTCTTAGTTTTCTCCTAAGCTCTTTATCGTTTGTTGCAACAATAGCTCCTTTCCTCAGCGCGTATTCTAATATAGCCTCGTCAACGCTCTTGTATTCTGTACCCGTGTTTGTGTTCACTATCTTACAGTATCTCTCAACTATTTCTAGAGCAAATTTTGCTTTTTTCCTAGTAGCGGGCTTGCCTTTTTTAGCTAGTTTCTCAAGCTCTTCTATAACCTGTGTTAGTACTACATATCTTGGTTTGATCGCCAGCTTCTCCTCTATTTGGTCAAAAATATTAATTCCACTGCTAATCAGCATGAGCATATTAGTGTCTAGGACTATCTCTATAGTTCTCCTATTTATTCCTCGAGCTCCTCTACAATACCCCATCCTGAAAGCCTCCATCTCCCGAGAACTCTACGACTAATGGCTACTCTTGATCCCTCCCATGCTACTATAGGGTCACGAAGCTTTACTTCCATATACTCTGTTGAGAGCCTGGTTACAACGCCAACACGTATAGCTGTTCCAGCTGTTATAACTATGATCTCCTTTTGCTGTAGAGGTGGGGTTTTAACTAGTTCTTTCATGCCAACTATTCTCTGTAATAGCTCATATCTTATCTTAATACTTCGTACAGCGGGAGGAGTCTTCCCGGGTAAACCTATGATACTTCCTACTAGTGCATCAGCCTTTGTTAATGAAGGATCTAGCTTTGTGCCTATGGCAACTAATCCTCCTGGCTTAGCTTCCTCTACATTATGATCTCCAAACTTTAATGACGTGATCTCCGTTATAACTGGTTCATAAGTATAGCTTCCCTTAGTAGCGCCCCGCGGCACTTTTATGCCGGGTTTAATCTCTATTTCGCTACCTACCCTGAGTACTCCTTGAATCAAAGATCCACCTAATATCCCACCAACGAGCTTAGTAGGAGGGGTTCCAGGCTTATTTACATCAAAGCTACGTGCAACGTACATTAGTGGTGGTTTTGTATAATTTCTTTGAGGTGTAGGGATCTCCTCTTCAATAGCTTGTAGCACAACATCGATATTAACTTTGTGTAGCGCACTTACTGGAATTATGGGGGCATCTTCCATCGGTGTATCTTTCAGCATTTTCCTTATTTCTTCGTAGTTTTTGAGAGCTTTTTCGCGATCTACCACATCTATCTTGTTTTGTATAACAACTATGTTTCTGACACCTATTATGTTAAGAGCTACGAAGTGCTCAAGGGTTTGTGGTTGAGGACATGGTTCATTAGCTGCTATAACAAGGAGTGCTCCATCCATTAATGCGGCTCCGCTGAGCATTGTAGCCATTAAAGCTTCGTGGCCGGGTGCATCTACAAAGCTCACTCTACGTAGTAGCTTAGACTCACTTCCATCAGGACATACTTCTGTGGTAGTATATGCTTCGGGGGGTTCAAGGGATTCGCAGTAGGCTATATTACCATCAGCATATCCTAGCTTAATGGTCATTCCCCGCTTGAGCTCTTCGCTGTGTTTTGCAGTCCATATGCCAGTAATGGCTTGTACCAATGTAGTCTTTCCGTGATCAACATGTCCTACTACACCTATGTTTACCTCTGGTTGCCTAAATTCCCACGGCATAGTATACACCGTTCTTCCCAGGCCTTAATGCTATATCTAAAGGAAGATGATGGTGAGACGATAGTAATTATCTTATCTATACGCTATCTTGGTATTTATTTGTACAATATCTTCCGTGATCATGTTGCCTCGTACCATTTTCCTTCTTCGTTCTCCTTTACGTTTAGGGTGAAAACCTGGAGGGCCTGAGAGTAGCACTCTTTTTTTAACACCGCCTGATATATCGGGACGTATAGGAAAGCCGCTACTATCGCTTCCTCCCCGTATCTCTAGTTTAACGCCTTTAAGTCCAACGATCGATCCATCGATCAAGTCCCCTACTTTAAGCCCTATAAGGGGTTTTGCTCTCTCACCACTTATTCTGATCTGCCAGGCCCTAGCCCTAAATATTACGCCATCTACTTCATCCACTCCAACGTTATTTATTAGGAGCTCGGCATTTACATGAACCTCGTTTTCTGGTACTTTGTCGTCCATTACTACTTTCCCCGTGATTTTAACTTTCTCCGTCGTACCTGGTTTTATCATTCTAATAGTAGCCACTCCATGTATAGCATTGATCTTCTCAACTAGTTTTTTATTGACTTTTATTAATGGTAGCTCGAACTGCTCTTTCATTTTATCCGTGTGTTCTACTTCGGGACTTCCTTTTACCTTTACCTTTACTGGGTTTTCTTTCTTCGGAGCTTTTGGATCAGATATAACTATTTTGAAATCTGGCATACCTGTCTGCCTCCACCAGTTGCCCGGTGGGCTTATGGTATTTAACACTATTTAGGGTAATTAACATTACTTTATCAGTAAGCCCTTTCAGAGTTTTTCGGTAGAGTGGTGGACTATATGAGTGGGATGAGTATGAAGGAATGGATAAGGCAGCCTATAGTGGTTGTACTAGGACATGTTGATCACGGAAAGACTACGTTGCTTGATAAGATCAGAGGCACAGCTGTAGCTGCTAAAGAACCGGGCGAGATAACACAGCATGTAGGCGCTAGTATAGTTCCAGCCAGCGTCTTGAAGAAGATATCTGAGCCTCTTAGAAAGTATTTTCCAAGACTAAAAATAGAGATCCCGGGTTTGCTCTTCATAGATACCCCTGGGCACGAGCTTTTTACTAACCTCAGGAGAAGGGGAGGAAGCGTTGCAGATATAGCTATATTAGTGGTTGATGTGCTCGAAGGGTTTCAACCACAGACATGGGAATCAATAAATATCCTTAAGGAAAGAAGAGTGCCATTTGTAATAGCTGCTAATAAGATAGATAAAATCCCGGGTTGGCAAGTTCACTATGATAAGCCATTCCTTGAAACAATTAAACTTCAAGATCCCCATGTAGTCAATAGGCTTGAAGAGCTGATTTACAGGATTGTTTCCCAACTATATGAAGCAGGATTTATCTCGGAGAGGTTTGACCGGGTTAAAGACTTTAGACGGACAGTAGCAATAGTACCAGTATCGGCTAAAACTGGTGAAGGGCTTCCAGAACTACTGGCGTTGATAACTGGACTGGTTCAGCAATTTATGAAGAAAAAGTTAGTGACATGTGACGAACCAGCTAAAGGCGTGGTTTTAGAAGTTAAAGAAGAACCGGGTCTGGGTACGACTATAGATGTGATAGTATATGATGGAGTACTAAAGCGTGGTGATACCATAGTCGTCGGTGGTAAAGGAGATCCCGTGGTTACTAGGATCAGGGCCTTGCTTATGCCTCGCCCCCTCCAAGATATGCGGGCCCATGAGGGTAGATTCATTCAAGTAGAAGTGGTGACTGCCGCCACAGGAGTCAAGATCTCAGCACCCGGTCTAGATAGAGTGGTTGCTGGCTCGCCTATATACGCTGTACCTAGTGAAGAACTAGTTGATGAATACATGGAGAAAGTGCGAGAAGAAGTAAGCTCGGTGATTATTCGTACGGATAACGTTGGAGTTGTCGTAAAAGCTGACACTCTTGGCACTCTTGAGGCAGTTGTTGAAGCGCTGAGAAGGGAAAAGATCCCGGTTAGACTAGCCGATGTAGGTCCCGTATCCCGAAATGATGTAATAGAGGCAGCTGTATCTGGAAAACACTGTGTAGAGTATGGAGTGGTCATAGCATTCAATGTAAAAGTATTGCCAGAGGCGAAAGAATATGCGATTAGCGAAAAAGTACGTATATTCGGTCATAATGTGATCTATAAGCTGGTTGAAGAGTATATGGAGTGGGTTAAGAAGTTGAGAGAAGAAGAAAAAAGGAAGGAGCTCGAATCCTTAGTAAGACCTGGTAAAGTCAGAATTCTTCCTGGATACATATTTAGAAGAAGCGATCCCGCAATAGTCGGTGTAGAGGTAATAGGTGGTATAATAAAACCTGGGTACCCACTAATGAGGAAAGATGGAATGCGCTTAGGCTCTATCATGCAGATAAGAGATAGGGATAATGTCCTAAAAGAAGCTAGAGCGGGGCAAGCAGTGGCTATTAGTATCCGTGGCAAGATCTTGGTGGGAAGACACGTTGATGAAGGAGATATAATGTATACAGATATACCTAAAGAACACGTTTCTAAGTGGCTAACTAAGTTTAAAAGCGAACTTAGTAACGATGAGTTGTTGGTATTAAAAGAGATCATAGGTATAAAGAGAAAGCGTGATCCGTTTTACGGCTTGGTTTCTACTTAAGTATTTATTTAAATACTATGCAGTTACCATTCAATGATCTCGTCTGGCTTAAAAATAACGCTTATTTCATACTTAGCTGATGTAGGACTGTCACTAGCATGTACAACGTTTTCGCTCTTTGACAGAGAATAATCGCCTCTAATAGTCCCAGGCGGAGCCTGTCTTCCATCAGTTGGTCCTATCATATTTCTAGCAACACTTATAGCTGAGTCGCTTTCAATAACTAATGCTACAACAGGGCCAGAAGTCATAAACTCTATCAGACTTTTAAAGAACTCTTTCCCTCGGTGTACATGGTAAAACTTCTCTGCCAATTCTTTTGTAAATTTTAACATTTTCAGCGCTTTTATCTTAAAGCCTTTCCTCTCAAATCTTGCTATGATCTCGCCAACAAGCCCTCTGCGAACGCCGTCTGGTTTGATGAGAATAAGTGTTTGCTCTATAGTCATGATCAATCCTCTTACAGCTATCCTCTAACTTGCATTCCATAATAAGCGGTCCACTTATACTTCCTGGGATCTCTACGGAGGGTTGTGTAGTTTTTGTAGCATTTTCTACTACAAAACCACAGGATGGTTCCATCTACTTTAACATACATTAACCCCGTCCCTGGCTCTACGTCTTTACCACAGAAATTACATTTCTCAACCTTAACCATAGCATTCACCGTAAGCCTTCAGCGATTTTAACGATATAATAGGATAAAAAAGAAATATATAGGTTTCTAGTTCTATAGTGTGCAAGAGGTGTGAAATGTGTCTGGAGAAAAGAAGACGATAATGGAGCAGCCAGAGGTAAATATTACAGAGGAAATAGGGTTTCCGGCAGAGGTTATACAGATTATTGGGAGAACAGGGGTTACAGGCGAGATAATCCAGGTCAGGGTACGCGTACTTGAAGGTAGAGATAAAGGTAGAATCATTACTAGGAACGTCAAGGGCCCTGTTAGGATCGGTGATATACTGATCCTTAGAGAAACGGAAAGAGAGGCAAGAAAACTAAGTGGTCGTAGATAAAAGTAAGAAGCGTTTAGACGCCTGCCCTTGCCTTAAGCTCTTGCACTTGTTTTATGATTTCTTCAACAAGCTCTCTAGCACCAGCTGGCTCTATTATGGCTGCACTTGCAGCAGCTACTTCTATGCCAGCCGCTTCTCCTAGTCTCTTTTTGCTCGGTACATAAATGTATGGTATCTTTTTCTCTTCACATAGTAGTGGTAAGTGGGCTACTATTTCAGGTGGATCTACATCCTCAGCTATTAATACTAGTTTAGCTTGTCCTCTTTCAACAGCTTTAGTTGTTTCGTTCGTACCCTTCCTTATCTTGCCGCCTGTCTCCCTGGCCTTCTTTATAGCTTCATATGCTTTTTCCGCTAGTTCCGAGGGAACATTGAATTTTACATAGAAGGGTTTAGACAAGGCTTCATCCTCCTCCCTTTCACTTGGTCGTCGAGCCGACTACTCTAACACGTAGACAGTATTTTATAAACTTTTCGCTAAAGTACCGTTCTGCTAGGCTGTGAAGATTTCACAGTCGTGCTCAACTTTCTATTTCATGGATGATGTTGTTCATAGTGCCCTGCTTTAGCTATGTGTAAATATACATGTTATCTTCTCGCTACTTTTATGGTCTATCTTTGCAAAACCGATCCTATATAGCTGGACATGATCTCCCGGCTTTCTTTCCGAAATATACCTTTCAACTAAGAGTTTACGGTATATGATCTCCATACCTTTGGGTATTAGAAGATCCAAGCCTATGGCTTCTTCGAGTTTAACCCATTGTATTATAGGGTATTTCCTTTTCTTAGCTTCTTCTGGGGAGAAACTGATCACTTCAGCTTTGTATCCTGTATTACCATTGAGTTCTATCCGCTCCTGTATTGTAAAGTTTGCCATTCCCATTAACCTAAATACCTTATTCTTTATGATTGAATAATCCTTGGCTGAAATATATACTATGTGTTTACCTTTATCAAATGTATATGATTGCTTTTCGCCTGTAGAAGGATGTCGTATTACGTATGCTGTTACGGGCTTTTCCAGCTCAAACACCAAGGGTATAGGCTTTTCTATAGCCATATATCTCTTTGCAATAGGATCTATAATTGACCTATTTATTGCTGCGAGATTAGCGAAGCTTATTTCTGCGTCAATAGATTTTATTCCGACACTCCTTACTATTTCCCAAATAGCTTCTCTGGTAATACCTCTTCTTTTTAGACCGCTTAGCGTCCCGAATCTAGGATCACTATAAGGTTCTATTCCATACTCTTTAATCATTTTTCTCATTTTAGACTTACTGAGAATAATGCCTTCAAGGCTTAGTCTACCAAAGTGTATTGTTTCAGGGTACTTCCAGCCCATATGATCGTATAGGTACTTCTGCTTAATAGTATTAGTTATGTGTTCTTTTGCACGTAGTATATGTGTAATTCTCATTAAATGATCATCTACAGCTGCGGCAAAGTTGTAAGTGGGCCATAGAATGTACCTATCACCTACTAGAGGATGCGGCGTTTTCGAAGTATCTATTATACGGAGTGCAACCCAGTCTCTAATACTTGGATCTGGATGAGTGATATCTGTTTTGATCCTAATAGCAGCCTCTCCCTCACCATAATAACCTTCAAGTACTTTGTCGAACTCCTCTAGCTGTTTGTCAACAGCTAGGTTTCTATGGGGACATGCTCTACCTGAATCCCTATACTTTCTAAATAGCTCAGCGCTACATCTATCTACATATGCACCTCCCTTCGCAATTAGTTCTTTGGCTACTTCGTAAAATATAGGTAATCTGAGGCTCTGTATGTATTCTTCGTCCCACTTAATCCCAAGCCACCGTAGATCCTCCTTTATCTTCTCATATGCTTCGGGAAACGGCGCTTTAGTCCTCGGATCTGTATCTTCGAATCTCAGTACAAGTCTACCCTTATACATTTCTGCGTACCAGTAGCTGAGTAGTGCTGGTCTAGCATTACCTAGGTGTATAGTATAGTCTGGGTTTGGTGCAAACCTAGTGACTACTTTACCGAGTTCAGCTCTCGGTAGTGGTGGAAGCTTCTTCTCTTCCTCTTTTCTTATTTCAAGGAGTTCAGGCCAGTTCTCCTTAAGGATCCTTTCCTGTTCAGCAATACTTAGCTTATTTACCTCGCTTATAACATTCTTTACTACATTGAGTACTTCTCGGATGTTCTTGCGCACTTCCGGAAGTTCTGCGATAACCTTAGAAATGACAGGTTTTAGCTCCGCTTTACCAGAGTGCTTATATGCGTTAAGCAATGCGTACTTATACGCTATTTCTCGTAGCTTCTCTAATAGTGATTTCTCGTGCCTCATCTCTATTCACAACCACCAGTATATATTTTTCTGGTTTATCCCAGACAATATTTACTACTAATAAAACTAGGCCTGTGCACGGAGATCTATATATACGTATTTCCCCCTTGCTAGTTATAATGTATGCTACTCTATCTGATCTCTCGATAACATCTCCTTCCCTTACTTCAACATATACTCGATAACCCTTAGCTTCTGCTAAACAAGGTGTTACCCCTTTCTCCACAAGCATACCTTTCATAACGCCTCCACCATACTTCTTAATGACTACTATACTCTTAACGATCTCTGGTTTAACTAAGTCTATGTATCTTAAAGCATCCTCATATACTACATGACCAAATAACCTCTTGTAGCTATAGCTTTCTATGATATGACTTGGTACTACAATATACTCGTTAGTGTTAGTCTCCACTACGTATTTATAAGATTTGATGCCTTCAACGAATACTTCGGGAAAATAGTATTCAGTAGTCATGGCTTTCTCCTTATAACTTCTAAGTATAAGTGTAGATCTATCCCACGCTGTGAGATATAAGACTTAACGGGATCGAGTACAACAACAGGTTTATGGTGTAGTTCGTACACAGTACGAGCTCCTAGTAAGAACATAATTCCCTTAATAGCTTCAATAAATGACTTAACATATTTCTCCGCGTATTCATAACCATGTTTGATCAATGCCTCTATTAAAGGCCTAGCAAAACCAACCATGTCGGCGCCTAGTACGAGGTTTTTCACAGCTTTATCGCTACTCCATACACCACCACTTGCTATGATAAACGCGTTCGGCGCAGTATTTCTAGTCTCTATAACCGATATAGGAGTTGGTATACCCCATTCACCTAGATGTTTAGCTATTTCCTTTTTCGTTGAAGGAGTCCCATCTCTGTACATTTCTACGAGTATCCAGTTAGTTCCACAAGCACCGGCTACATCGAAATAGCGGATCCCTATCCTATAGAATAGCTGTACAGTTTCAATCGACAGACCCGTTCCAACTTCCTTTATAATTATGGGTACACTAATACTATCCATTATTTTCTCGATCTTCTCCAGTACTTTATGGCTAAACCTGGTATCACCTTCTGGCTGAATAAGCTCTTGACTAGGATTAAGATGTATAGCAAGGGCGTCTGCTCTTATTGATTCGATAATGTACTCTATGTCCTTTATGTTTAGATCTCTAAGGGTATTGATACCTATATTTCCTATTACTGGAACCTCTTGTGCTATATCTCTAACTATTTTATAGGTATCTATAACATCAATATTCCCTTTATGGATCAGCATTGATCTCTGACTCCCTACTCCTATAGCTATATTGAACTTTGACGCTATTCGGGCTAGTTTCTCGTTAATACTCTTAGTAGACGGGTGTCCTCCAGTCATCCCTGTTATCATCAGTGGTGCTTGGAGCCTGTATCCTAAGAATTCTATGCTTGGATCAACTTCCGAGTAATCTATTCCAGGAAATCCTTGATGAATAAGTTTTATTGAATCGTATACCTCTTTACACGCATCTCTGTAGACAGCGTCTTTGTTTACAACTATATCTATATGCTCTAGCTTACGTGTTCTAATGTCGTCTTCCAACAACTACCCCTTAGCTTCTAAGGTCTTCGCGCAAAACCTTATAGCAGCGTATCCAACAGTTGTACTTCTATCTCCCGATACATCGCCGCTGTTAGCGTATTTCAATAACTCAGCATAGCACTGATTACCTCTACAGACCCTCATAGTGTACTCCATAATAGTCATTATCCCACCGGGTCCGCATACCGTTATGTGATGCTCTTTAATTGTATTGTAAAATCCTTGGAGATCTAGTTTTAGTACTTTCTCAATAGCTTTTGTATCCTTTTCCTTAGTGATCTCGTATGGATCGTAATGATTAAAGTCACTACTAACTATTATAACTATGTCCCTGTTCGTGGTTCTTACCGCTTTCTGTATAGCTTGAGCGAGGTCCTCTGCGGCTTCTATACTATGTAATCCGATCACTATGGGGACGATGCGGACATCGCTTCCATAGACATATTGGATAAATGGTAGCTGGACTTCTACTGAATGTTCCTCAAGATGAGCCTCTGTATCTAGATCTGCAAGCTCGCTAAACTCGCTGATCTTCCTGGCCAACTCCTTATCTACATATAGCTCACCGAGAGGCGTAATCCACTTACCACCTGGATATACAGATACTAGTGGTCCTAAACCAGTATGGTTTGTTCCAAGTATTATAATAGTGTCAGGCTTTCCGTCAAGCGATAAGCTGTAATATCCGTGAGCAGCAATTGGTCCGCTGTATATATAACCAGCATGAGGTACTATATATCCAATTGTTTCTTTTCTGCGGACAGAACTGAGCCTAGGTTGTTCTCCAGGTCCAAGTTTGTGCTTAAATAGTGACGATATAAGCGAGGAGAGCTCTGAAGGATTAGCTGGGTAAAAGTAGCCAGCTACTACCGGGTACCTTACGGGTCCTTCACTCAATTACTTTCACCAAACCCCAAAACTACAATTTGACCTCAAACTCGTGGGGAGGCTCTGGAAGATCTGCATCCTTGGCCAACTCTCCTCTCTCCCTTAATATTTGCCTAGCTAATAGCCAGTACGTTAAGGCTAGACTTTTTCTGCCCTTATTATTAACTGGTATAACCAAGTCTATATACTCGGCTTTATTATCAGTATCGGCTAACGCTACTATCGGTATCCCTATCTCAGATGCTTCTCGCAAAGCTTGTGAATCCGCCCTAGGATCGGTGATGAGTACCGCGTCAGGCTCAAAGTATACCTTGAGGCTAGGGTTAGTGAATGTACCAGGCAGGAACCGCCCGATGAAGGCTTTACACTTTACATATTCACAGAACTTCCTTACAGGTTTTTGGCCATATAGTCTAGCAGATACAGCGGCTATTTTACTTGGTTCAAAGCTTGCAAGAAACTTTGCCGCTATCCTTATTCTTTCATCTATTCTTTTAACATCTAATATATACAATCCGTCGCTTCTAACTCTGTAGACAAAGGGCTTCATAAATGCAGTACAGATATGTGTACCTATATGGACTCCTGCTGCTAAATAGCGATCAAGTGGTATTAGAAGCTCTGTTGATTGCTCTTTACCTTTATCTCCAGATGACTCAATAGCGGAGACCATTTTTCTCCCCTTCTCAGGACTTCCTCGGGAAGTTGAGTATTTCATAATATATGTCTACGTGTGAAAGAAATACTCTTCTACAACAGTATCTCTTGATGCCTAATTCATCCAAAACCTTTCCCGGATCCTCGCCTGCTTCAACTCTCCTCTTAAATTCTTCCCAAAGATGGACTATAGGTGCACCGCAGGTAAAGCATCGGACAGGAATCATCAATTGCCATCACCTCTAGCTTTTTTGCCATCTTCTTCTGGCACTATATCTACCCCATTTTTCAGGCTCTGTTCGTCTGGGGTCTCCGCTAAGCATGTACCTATCATATTCTTCGATTACCCTCTTAAGTTCGGGATTTCTTCCAGCATACTCAAAGAGCCCTCTAGCTATAGCCATCCTTACAGCATCTGCTTGACTCATATAACCTCCACCTTTTACGTTAACATATATATCCACTTTCTTCCATAGATCGCCTACCAGCACCAATGGCTCCATTATCTTAAGCCTCGCCATTTCATAGGGCCATATTTCTATTGGGATACCGTTTATCCATACTCTCCCCATACCCGGCCTTATAATAGCTCGTGCAATGCTGGTCTTTCTTTTACCTGTAGCAATAACTATTTTTGCAGCCTCGCCACTACTCACTTAGCGACCCCCTCCATCCAAGTTCTTTGGCTAACTCACCTAAATACATGTAGTCTCTTCTGAGCCTATTTACATCCGCTTCTTGGAATTTAATGAATTTTTTATTTCTTAGTTCGTTTGGTACACCTATGTAAACCCTTAACCTCTTATAAGCATTCCTTCCACGGGGTTTGTTTATTGGTAGCATTCCGCGAACGGTTCGTTTTAGAATGTTATGTGGGGCTCTAGGTCTTCTTATCCCGGTTTTGTATGGATTATAGTGCGTTGATACTTTGAATACAAGCTTATATCCTTCAATTATCCTCCTTCTTTCTCCGCTTATAACAGCTTTTTCAGCATTAACAACGTATATCCTATATCCTTCAAGTAGCTTCTTAGCTAAGATGCTGGCTAGTCTACCTAGGATCTGATTAGTAGCATCGACGTATAATATCTTCTCGTTACTCATTCTCTCACCCTATGATTTTTACATTGCTACCTCTAGGATTCTTACTTGCAAGTTCTAGAATATGGAGTGCTTGCCCTCCCACAGCCTTTATTTTCTCGAGAGCTGTTCTGCTAAATCCAATGGCAGCTATAGTTACTGGGTGTTCAAGCCTCCCTGCACCCAGAACCTTTCCGGGCACTACTACTGTGTCCCCGGGCTCAGTGTATCTATTAATTCTGCTTATATTTACTGCTCTCCTCCTTCTATGGGGTCTCTCTAGCTCTTCAGCCACTGCTCTCCAAATGTTAGCTCGCTGTTCACATGCTATTTTGTATAGAGCTCTAATAGTCTTCCTTAAAACAATATTTGTAGGTCCTGTGCGTCTCACTTTATAACACCTCTTTCCTCTAAAGCTTTGATGAATTCATTCATTTTTTTGCTCAGTTCCTTGACTGCTTCAAGCAATATAGTCTTAACTGGTAAAGCGCCAGTAGACTCGATGGACATAATATATTCGTTATCGCGCCATTTAACCTTTATAGCCTTGCTAGGACAATTCTCTTCACATACTCTGCAAAGCGTGCACTGCAGAATTTTATCCTCTGACACTATAACCTTTCCATCCATGATTTTGAAGACTCCGCGTGGACACACCTCTATGCATCTACCGCACTCTGCTCCTTTACATAGCTCTTCTCGAATAGTAATCTCGGCTACATACTTATGTGTTGCAACAGAGGCTGGAGACCATTTTGCATGCTCTTTTCCACGTCCAAGCCTAGCGTATGCTTCAAGCCTTACCTCTTGATCACCAGTAAGTGCTAGCACGGGTATTCTGTCATATACGGGTTTAACGTCTGGATCGGAAGTTTTTAGATCACCGCTATACAGAGTAACGATCTTTCCGGGCTCCCCCTTTCCCTCTAACTCAAATTTCACGAAACAATCTTCTGAAAAAATACCTCGCTCTCCCGCTTCAGCGCATTCCTCGGGGGATTTATACTTTCCAAGGGCAGCTTTGCTGGTAAGTGGTATTAAGCCTAGCCTATGAGCTATATACTCGTCGTAGAATACTGAGCTATTCACAGTAAATACCACGTAATCTATAGCCATCGTTGGGACTTCAGCTAAAACAGCTCTACGTATAGAATTTATAACGTGTAGGGGCATGCCTTTGACGAGAATCTGTATTCTATTTGGCACATGTTCCAATACTTTAATCTCCATGAAGTATTCACCGATACCTCTATGTTATACTCTTCTCCCCCTTCTACCGCCTGGTCTACGCGTTGAGTCGTGGGGTATGGGGGTTACATCTTCTATTCTTCCAATGATAAACCCGGCTCTTGCAAGTGTACGTATAGCGGCTTGTGCACCGGGTCCAGGAGTCTTAGGCCCATGGCCTCCAGGCGCTCTAACCTTTATGTGCAAAGCCATTACGCCTTTGTCCATAGCTTCCGAAGACGCTCTACTAGCTGCAAGCATTGCGGCATAGGGACTTGGCTTTTCACGATCAGCTTTAACAACCATTCCACCGCTCCATCGGCTGACGGTTTCTGCACCCGTTAGATCTGTTATGTGCACTATAGTATTATTTAGGCTACTGTATATGTGGGCTATACCCCATTTTAGTTCTCGCGCGGAGAAAGCCATTACGCGCTGCCCTCTTCAATTCTCTCTACTACAGGAGGTTTTTCTTTGAAGGGACTAGTAGGTGCATAATCTATTAATTCTTCCTCCTCACGCGAAACTATGTAACCAGGCGAAGTTACTCTACGGCCAGCTATAGCTATATGTCCATGAACTATTAGCTGTCTTGCCTGGTATATTGTACGTGCAAGACCCTTTCTATAGACTATAGTTTGTAGTCTTCTCTCAAGGAGGTCTTCGACGCGTAGATCGAGAACGTTCTCTAGCGTAGAGCCCTCGTTTATTAACCCCATTTTGTACAATCTATTTAGCAAAGCTTTTTCAATGCTTTCACGCTGCTCTTTAGGCATAGCTAAAAGTGCTCTAGCTTGGTGTCTGATCTTTCTTACAATGGTTTTTGCCCTCCATAATTCTCTTTTGTTCCTTAGACCATAAGTACCGAGTAGTTGCAGTTCTTCAGCGAGAACCTCCTTACGCCATGGGTGACGCGGGCCTTCCCACTTTTTACGCGGTTTTTTAGGATCACCCACTATTAGATCACCTACTTTCTCCTCTTCTTCACACCAACTGTTATACCAGTTCTTCCAGTGGTACGTGTTCTCTGTCCTCTAACTTTAAGCCCAAGTGCATGTCTTACTCCACGCCAGCTCTTAATTTTCTTTTCTCGTTCAATATCTTGTCTAACATAGTAGATCAAGTCAGCACCGACTAAATGTATGTTCTGACCAGTTGCATAGTCCTTTCTACGATTAAGCATCCATTCAGGGATACCATATTTCGCCGGATTAGCTATTACGCTCTCTATTTTCTGGATCTCTTCATCCGTTAAATAACCGATCTTCATATCAGGATCTAGACCTAACACTCTACATACAGCATTAGCTAGGCTTATTCCTACACCCTTTACCTCGGCTAGTCCATATATAGTTTTCAGATCACCGTCTACGTCAGTAGCCGCTATTCTTACTATGTATCTGAAGCTTCGCTCCAACCCCTATCCCTAGCCATATCTAGTTGTTTGTATCTATGGAGTTCTTACAAATACCATGTAGAAACCCCTATTATAAATTTACCTAAATACGTTTTCTGTAGCTATGTTAGGAAAATAGGATACTTAGTAGCTCCGTCTATGTGCGTTATATGAGGGCATTAGCGATTATAAGAAACGTATGAATTGAATTAAGGTATGTAGCGCCGGGGGCGGGATTCGAACCCGCGCGCCCCACACGGGGCACTGGCTCTCCAGGCCAGCCCCTTAGACCGCTCGGGCACCCCGGCTCTCTAGAGTATAATATGTTTGTTGAGAAAGGTATTAACTTTTAGGAACTAAGAACTCGGAGAGAAAATAGTTATTATATTGAGGAGTTAAGATGGTATGCGGTTAACCAGATACTGGTTAGAGCTCTATTTCCATCCATATATCTGGTGGTAACCTAACTCTAATTAGTTGCTTCATTACACGTTCATCTGTTGCTATGTATAGCAGTCTTTTGTGTATTCTCATTTCCCATTTTTCCCACTTTTTCTTTCCTTCACCATGAGGTAACTTCATCGTTCTAACAACTAATCTCTTAGTAGGCAACGGTATAGGTCCTCTCATATTTACTCCAGTCTTCTTTACTATATCAACTATTTTATTCATGAACTCGTTTAATGACTCTACGTTAGTGCTCCAGATCTTTATCTTCACCATCCGTGTAATTGACATCATTTACTACCCTAGCGCCATGCTGAAGATTACTGGGTAATTCTATGATGTATTGATTAAACCCCTAAATATCTTACCTACCGATCTTTATCTCCATTGGCTTTACTTCCGTGACAACTCCTATTCCTATAGTCTTACCCATATCTCTCATAGCAAATCTTCCGAGTGGTGGAAAGTCACTGTACTTCTCGACAACGAGCGGCTTTATTGGTTTAAACTTTACAATAGCAGCATCGCCTTGCTTGAGGAACTGCGGTTTTTTCTCAATAACTTTACCAGTTCTAGGGTCTAGTTTTGCCAGTATCTCTGTTATTCTGCAAGCAACACTAGCTGTGTGTATATGTACTACTGGTGTGTAGCCGATAGTTATCGCCGTAGGATGCCATATCACGAATACACGGGCTGTGAACTCCTCGACAACGGTTGGTGGTGAATCTAGGTGTCCAGCAACATCTCCTCTCTTTAGATCTCTTTTCTCGATTCCACGTACATTAAACCCTATATTATCTCCAGGTTCAGCCTTCTCGATCCTCATATGGTGCGTTTCGATACTACGTACTTCGCCTACTTTGGCTGGAGGCATGAACACTATTCTATCTCCGACCTTAAGCACCCCCGTCTCTACTCTACCTACAGGGACTGTGCCTACACCTGAAATAGAGTAGACATCCTGTATTGGAATCCTTAGCGGTTTGTCAACAGGTTTTGATGGAGGTTCTAGCATGTCGAGAGCTTCGACAAATGTCGGACCATCATACCATGGCATGTTTGGCGATCTCTCAATTAAATTATCCCCTGTCCAAGCAGATACCGGTATAAATGGTATTTTACTTATATCGTAGCCTAAGCTCTTCAGGAACTTGCCCAATACCTCCTTTATTTGTTGATACCTCTCTTTGCTCCATGGAGGTTCTGTAGCATCCATTTTGTTTATTGCTACTATTACTTGGTTAATACCCATAGTTTTTGCTAGAATCGTGTGCTCTCTTGTCTGGCCTTCGGGGCTCATACCAGCTTCAAATTCTCCTTTTCTAGCGCTAACGACTAAAACAGCGGCGTCAGCTTGGCTTGCCCCGGTAATCATGTTTTTAACGAAGTCTCTGTGCCCGGGCGCATCGATTATTGTGAAGAAGTACTTCTTAGTCTCGAACTTCATGTAAGATAGAGCTATTGTAACTCCTCGCTCTCTCTCTTCCTTAAGCTTGTCGAGTAGCCATGCGAACTTAAAGCTCTCCTTTCCCTTTTTCTTAGCCTCTTCTTCGATTACTTGTATAGTTTTTTGGTCTATAATTCCTAGCCTGAACAGTATATGTCCTACTAACGTACTCTTACCGTGATCTACATGTCCTATTATAACTAGGTTTAGGTGGGGCTTTTGTAGCGTACTCACCTTTACCAACCTCCTGAGCACTAGTTATTTAGCCATGGACTTCAATTTATACTTTACCAGTTAGACCCTGGGGGATTATAAATCTAGCTAGGATGTATATAAAGCTAGCGTTTAGATATACACTATAACAAGGTTCTATTATAGAGAAAACCAGTAGTTGGTGTAGCTTATAAAGTCTCCAAGTAGGTGCTCTTTAAGAGTTTTAGCCCAAATGACCTAACCTTACCTACTGCTTAGAGCTATACGTTCTATTTCTTCTTTTCTCTGTATAGCATAGCTTTTTGGATCGTTATTAGCGGCTAGCATAATTTCCTCGGCTAGAGCTTCTTCTATTGGTATTGGATTGTTAAAGGCCTTCATTCTAGCTCCTTCTGTTAAGTGCTTGAGTGCAAGATCGACTCTTCTCTGCGGAGAAACGTCTACTGCTACATGATACACTATTCCACCATACATAATCCTAGTAGTTTCTTCTCGAGGCGCTGCATTCTCTATTGCTCTAACTAATACCTGCAAGGGGTTTTTACCGGTCTTCAAGTAAATGAGGTCGAATGCCTTCTTTACGATATTATATGTGAGGTGCTTTTTTCCAGCGTTTCTCCCTGGTCTCATGAGTTTATTGATTAATCTCTCCACAACTGGTACTTCAGCCTTACCAAATCTTCTATGCTCATGCCTACCACCAGTATGAGGCAGGAAAACTGGTTTTAGACAGATATACCTTTTTAAGCCAGGGTCTCTTACAATTATGTTGTTATAATCCCATTTACCGAACAATTTTATTTCACTCACTCTGACAATCACGCTATCCTCGCTCAAAGCTCTACATACCCCTCGGCTTCTTCGGGCTATATAGTGAATCGCGTAAGGAGAAATATAAATCTACCTATTAACTAGTAGCTTTAATAGAATGCTGGAGTAATAGGGTAAATAAGGAGCTGTACTGATTAGTTTACATAGCCATAAATGTGACGGGATGGGATATTCTTGAGCGATGAATTAATTCTGGTTAAGGAAGTCCGTGGTGAGATCATACCAAGGGAGATCGTGTATAAGAGGGCATCGCTATCTATAGTAGATACACGGATAACTTGTATACTAGAAGATAGCCGCATATTTAGGCTTGAAAGAGTACCTCCAGATATAGTTATTTCGCTTAAAAGGCTTAATGGCGAAGATCTAGGCGATAACCGTGAAAGGCTAGTTGATATATTGCTGAGTATGCCCGAAGTACTAAACAACATAAGTAAGCATCTAAAACGCGTAGTAATTGATAGCATAGACATGAGATCCGGCATATATATAGCTATAGTAGAATTTAGCGATGGAGACATAGTGATAAAGCGTAGAATGGTTCCAAGCCATGCAATATTCTTAGCTAAGCTGGTGAACAAACCCATCTATGTGAGAAAAGATCTTGTTGACCAGCAAGAAATCTGGTATAACTACTTAGAATACAGTGGATCAGAAGACTTTGGATTAGAGGATAGTTTTGAGGAATAACTTTTGGTGTCCTCATCTCACAGGTTTCTGTCTCTTACCTAAGTACAGGGCTTTTAATGATACGCCATTAACTATTATAACCTTATACCTAACACCGGGGATATCGCCCATAGACCTACCACGCGGGCCGCCGATTCCCTCTATTACTACTTCGTCGTGTTCATCTATATAGTTGATGCCACCATCGAATGGTACAAAAGCTGTTACTACTTTACCGTTTTTAATGAGCTGTACGCGGACACACTTACGAACAGCTGAGTTTGGCTGTCGGGCTTCTACACCTACTTTCTCCAATACTATACCTCGTGCCATGGGGGCTCCTTCTAATGGGTCATACTTCCTCTTTAATCCAAGCATCCTGATCTTAAACTCTCTCTGACTCCACCTGAATTTCAACCTCTTTTTCCTCAGCTTCCTAGCAGCAAATAAACCGTTTGGCGCTTTTTTACCAGCCATATTAACCCCCTCGCATTAATCACTCGACCCCTGATTATAAACTTTACTTTTGCCTATTAAAGCTTAGGTAGACAATACATAGTTATACTATTATAACGCTGTCTATGCCAAAATACCTTTTTAGAATAAGTGTAGCTCTCGCCACGTTTCTTCCGTTCTTACCGATGGCTATACCCTTATCACTTGGATCTACCGATGCATATATTACTCGTTTTCCTCCAGGTCTATTGACTAATCTGACCTCTCTGACCTTTGCAGGCGCTAATGCGTATTTAACCTGTTCCTCTAGGCTATCGCTATACCCAACGATCTCTATATCCCTATTAAGAAGCTTTCGCAGTCTTTGCACATTAACTCCCCTAGGTCCAATAGCTCTGCCTATATCTCTTGGATCAACCAGATATATGATCCTATTGTTATCGCTGTCTACTATACAGTCTCTTACAAATACATTCGTTAGCTCATGTAATAGTGCTATATATCTAAATTCTTCTGCTGTAAGTTTTATCTGTGGCTTATTGTTTATTCCCGAGTTCATTCTTTCTTAGCCTCTTCATTAGCCTCTTTTACAAGCTCTAGGATATTAGATTGACCAGGATCCACTATAGCCATAACGGCCGCTCCAAAGGGTTTACCAGCTAGAGTTCCTAGCTCTATATTAGTGCCTGGAAATATGTATACCGGTATATTTGATAGCTTAGCATAGTATTTTAAATCTATTTTCACTTCTGGAGGAGCGTTAGCTGCTACAATAACTAACTTAGCTTTGCCGTGAAGCACCATTTTCTTTGTTCTCCTAGTTCCTAATATGACTTGTCCAGTTTTAATAGCCATTTGGAGAGCTCTAGTTATATCTGTTACACTAGCCATGGATATCACTTCTCCTCGATTTCTTCCGTCCTTCTAGGAGTCATGAATATTTCTACTATGCCTGTACCTATAGGTATCGTTTGTCCGACAATAACGTTCTCGGCTACACCAGTTAACGGGTCTTCTTCTCC
>QMWW01000002.1 GCA_003661825.1 Thermoprotei archaeon | reverse complement strand
TCGTTATACTGCTCTTGGAGCGATCCCCTGCAATGCTCCGAGAGAGCATCAAGCATAATCCATAGAGTAAGTGAAAATGACCCGGTATCAGCTACAAGGATAGCACTGGCTTATCACACAGATCCCTTAGAGACCCCATACTTTCCTGATTCTACTAGTAGCGGTAAGATCGGAGTTGGCTACTCATTTTTACTGCCGAGTACTATGAAGAGGTATTATAGAGAACACGGCGAGCTAAACAGCTTTTACAAGTATCTAATCAATATTGTTGAAGACTTGCTGAAGATAACTAAGAACAAACTAGGGCTAGAAAGAGTACTTTTCGACTACAGTATTTCGCCATGGATGGAAAATAGCGTTGTAGATCTCATAGAGGCTATGGGTTATAAGTTCTTATCTCCCGGATTTAACTATGGAGTGTACAGATTAAACGAGATCATCCAAGAAATAGCTAGAATAGCAGGTAGAGCTACTGGATTCAACGAAGTAATGCTACCCTACGCAGAAGACTCACTCTTGATCAAAGCTGGTAGAGAAGGAATACTAAGAGCCAGTACCTTGTTAGCGTATACAGCTACTTGTGTGGCAGGCCCTGATATGATAGTTATTCCTTCATCTAAGAGGGAATTAGCAAGATTCATACTAGATACGTACAGTATATGGAGAGTGAAGAGGAGACCCATGGCCTTAAGGGCTATACCCGTTAGTGGATTGGCTGGAGATACGATCGATCTAGGGAAGTTCGGTAAGGTACCCATAATTAACTACTAAGTTAAACATGTGAGTCATATATGTGAATGTGTTTTTCACTTATTTTCACTAAAGCTTCTCCATAAACCTTATGCAGAATATCCTCGCTTAACACTTCTTCGGGTTTGCCGTAGAACCACTGATTCCTCCCTAAGAGCAGAACCCTATTGGTGTATGGCAGCAGTATCGTTGGATCGTGACTAGTAACTATTATGATCTTCCTACTGCTTAGATCTACTATCATATTAGCGAGCTCCACTCTACCCCTTGGATCTATACTACTAAATGGTTCATCAAGCAAGAGCAGCGGGGGATCAAGTACTAGTGCCCTAGCTATATATCCTCTTTGTTTCTCACCCCCGCTGAGCTCATTTACCTTTTTATACCATTTGCTCTGCTGTATACCTAGTTTGAACAAGATCTCTCTAATATACTCGTGTTCCTTCTTAGAGAGATTTATCCGGGGCCACCTCCTCCTGAGTATATAGCAGCACGCCACTAGATCATACAGCGTTACAGGGTACTCTATCCTTGTTAAGCTAGTTACTTGTGGAACAAACCCTACGTATCTTCCCGCTTTACGGGGATTACCAGTAACGTCTACACCGTTGATCACGACCTTACCCTTGAAGGGTTTAATAAAACCTGCTATAGCTCTAAGCAGCGTTGTTTTACCTGCACCATTTGGTCCCAATACCTGGATTAAGCCATAACCTCTGTATTCGAACGATAGATCCCTGAACACGAGGTTGTTACCTATTGAAACGCCTAGTTTCTCTACCACTATCGAGTACAAATATAATCCCCAGTATAGTTATGCATAGTTAAATAGGATAAATATTTAAATCCATGCACAACGGTGTTAATATGAATAGAGCAAAATACGTGTTACTCTTAGCTTTAATAGCCGTGGTAGGAGCTATTATCCCGCAGGCTCGCACCAATGGCCTGTTCGTAATCGCTTCTTTTCCTAGCTTAGTAGACGATCTAGAATTAATAGCTTGTCCAGGAGATAGAATAGATTACCTCGTGCCATATGGTGTTGACCCCCATGAATACACACTAACGCCGAGCGATATAGAAATAATAAAGAAAGCAGACTTGATAGTAACCACTGGCCACACATCATTTGAAGCCAAGATAAGCGAAATGGCTGAGAAGGGAGAGATAAAGGCTAGAGTAATAGAGATACCCAAGATACCAGGGATCGTGATCAGGAAAAACCCCGTACTAGGTACTCCCAACTACCACATGCCTATATACGACCCCGAAAACTTTATCACTTACATGGAATACTTAGCTAGAGAGATGGCTAGACTAAACCCTAGCTGTAAAACATACTATTTTGAAAGAATAAGTAGTATCAGGAAACAAGTTGAACGAGTAGTAGCTTCTACTCCAAAGTTAAGTATAGATGCTGTAGCGGATTCTCCGGTAGTACAATATGCTGTTGAGTGGATAGGAATAAAGCTAAAGTACTTAGTAGTAGCAGAACATGGCCTACAGGCAAACCCGGATCTAGCGGTAGTAGAAAAAGCACTTATAGAGGGTAAAATAGGCTTAGTAGTCGTTACTGAACAATACAGATCTAAGTACAGCGAGTGGCTGATCAAAAAAGCTATAGAAACTGGCATACCAGTACTATTGATCCCCTCACCTATGTCCAAGGGGACAACTATAGAAAAGCTAAGATACGTGTCTCTACAGGTAGCAAGCATAGCCAGCTCTATCCAAAATTACAATGTATCAGCAGAGCATAGCCGGGTAAATAGAAGATTCTATATCATTGACTACGTAGCTATAGCGCTAGGCATTCTAGTGTATGCCTTAATGCTCACAGCTATATGGTGTAGAGAAAAATGAATAGACTATACATAGCCCTCTATACGACTTTAGTACTTTATGCTATAGTGCTTAGTACCCTCTACAACCCGATCTGGATCATCGTGATGATTTCAGCAGGTTTAGCCTATGGAGTATTAAGCGCTATAGTGGCTGTAAGAAGGCTATACTTCTTAGCTGCGGCGAGCCCGCACGTAGCCTTACTAGCCATAGCGCTAGCTATACCTACCGCTAGCTTTTTCGGCGGCTATGAGCTGTTATATGCCATAGCCTATAGCATCATAGTAATCTACACAGCCGGATACTTAATTCGCAAAGGAATAGATGCTAACATAGCTACCTCGGTTATAGTCGGCTTTACGGCTTCGTTCAGCATACTCGTAGTATACTATGTTCTATCGAGCTATCCAATAGAATTCAGTCTCTCAGCCATAATAATGGGCGATCCTCTGCTAGCGAGCTGGGATGAAGCCGTAGTAGCTCTTTTACTAGCAATAAGTGTAGCTATTCTAACTCTTTTAACGTATAGGGAACAGGTGTCACTTGGAGTTGATAGAGATATGGCACGCTTAGTAGGAGTGAACGACAAGGTTTATGATGTACTAGCTTATACTCTGCTAGGGCTCTGTACTGTAGGATTGCTTAGAGTAGTAGGCTACATACTGGTACATGTACTAGTCTTGCTTCCCCCCAGCATAGCTGTTATCAGGGGTAGGAGCGCGTGGGATACTGTCAATCTATCCATCCTCGTAGCTGTTACCGCTTCTTTAACGGGCTTGCACATGGGTGTTCTATTAGATCTATCACCTACAGGCTTAACTGGTCTAGCATTAGTAATAATGTATATAGTTGCTCTCGTGAGGCATAAGAAATGAGTAAAAGAAGATTCGGTGTATCGATACCCGAGGAACTGGCCCACGATCTCGATAGACTAGCCGAGATCATAGGCTGTGATAGATCGAAATTAGTCACAGAAGCGGTTAGAGAATACGTTCACGAACACGTTCACTATACCCAAAAACATAGGTGTCTGGGAGTACTAATATGTGTGAGAATGACAAGTAGCGAGAGTAGGAGAGATGTCGTAGATAAATATCACAGCGTTGTAAAGAGCTATAGCCATATACATGTAGGTAGGCTCTGTATAGAGATATATGTTGTAGAAGGCGATTCAAATGAAATAGTAAAACTGCATAGCGAGTTGAGTAGAAAGATGATCCTAACTAGGTACGTCTCGCTACCTACTAAGCCTTTGGGCTAAGAGGCTAATGGCATGTATACATACACGTTTAAACCCGTTAAGGGATACTGGTTTACAAAGTATTTGCTAGAAAAACTGAAAGAAGCGAGAGGATGTATTGAGATCACCCTTGATATAGGAATATCTACTAAGAGAGTATTGGTCGAGAGAGGAGTACTGCTGATCGATGATTATAGTATCAAGATCAACGACGTAATGCCAAGTAGCTATGATCGAGTAGTACTATACGAGCCAAGTGGTAGAGTATACGAAGTAGTAAGAGCGTGTCCTAAGGGTTTCTACAAGCTTAAAGTAGTCGAAGCTAAAACTGCTCCAACACTGGAGATCAGTGGAATCCATATGCATCGTATAACAGGGATTACCCCCTGGAAAGACTCCGAGCTTAAGGTCAGAAAGCTAAAAATAAGTCCAGGAGATACCGTACTAGATACCTGTCTCGGGCTAGGATACACGGCTATTCACTCACTAATCCGTGGAGCAAGAAATGTATACAGCGTTGAAATAGATGAAAACGTCCTATGGATCGCTGAGAGAAATCCTTGGAGCCACAGATTAGTTAACAACAACATAATGATATATAGAGGAGATGTAACGGATATTGTCAAGAAATTTGATACAGAATCTTTCGATAAGATATTACACGATCCACCCAGATACACCAGTAGCACCGGAGCTCTCTATGGCATAGAATTTTACCGTGAACTATACCGTGTGCTTAAGCCAGGCGGAAGACTCTACCACTACACGGGAGAACCGAGAAAACATAGTGCGCCAAGTATTGTTAAGGGTATTGGAGAGCGGCTGAGAAGAGCTGGGTTCTATCCAGTACTTTACGATCATAGAACGCTAGGCTACATAGCGTTTAAACCAAGGAAATCTATATAAGCTTGTTTAGATCCTTTGGTAAACCCGGATCCAGTCTTCCGAGCTTTTTGATCATTTCCTTCCTCAAATGCTCGGCTAAGTTATAACATCCGCTAACATGTTCTAAAAAACCCTTCTCAACTAGGCGGGCTAGAGCCTTATTTATCTCAAGCTCTATAACGACATCGTCAAATTCCGGAACTAGCTCCTGATCTCTTCTCCTCTTGACCTCGTCACGTAGCTCGAGAACACCAATGATCTCGCCAACGCTTATGTGTTTGATAAAGTACTCCATTATTAGTCTCTCGAGCTTAGATAAGCTTAGAATATCTCTGAAACTAGGCTTAGGTTCTTGCGAAGACATGTTATCACCACTTAGTAGTACCACGTATTAAAGTGTAGGTGCTCGCTAACCATAAAAGACCTGTTTCTCTTTGCTAAACACACGTTTCTAAACACGCATTTATCGCATAATGGTGTATCGCGAATACAGACCTCTCTACCCATAACCCAAAAGAAGTCGTCTAGCATACAGGGATCTATTCCCGTTTTATCTACAAGCATCCTATAGGCTCTGCGAACAGCTAGTCTGAGCAATACGTCTTCCTCCCTATCTACTTCCACGCCCCTCCTAATCTTTTCCCAAAGCTTTCCAGACACCATGACTATTCCAAGCCTATACGCTATCCTCGACAAATGATTATCTACCGGGACATCAGGTTTATCGAGAGGCTTGTAAAGACCGCGGTTTATCAAGAACTTCACTAACAACATAGCTTTCTTTTCAACAGGATCTTCGTACGCCCTAAAACATCTGAGGAGATCTATTAAACCGGGATTAGCGCCAAATCCTCTAAGTACTCCTTTACTACTACTTAAAAGGTTCTCTACTTTACCACCATACAGCTTGTTAAGCTTTACTCCAAGATCCCGTAAGAGAAAGGCTCTTACCTCTGGATCTGGCGGTTCAGCACTACCTATGGAAAGCCAGTTCTTAATATCATCAATTGATACCCTGCATAGATTGTTTGGGGAGAAGAACTCCGGGTTTTCTTTAAACATTATCATACCAAGCCTGTAAAGAAGATCGGCTCCATGGTAGCAACCTTCTTCAATACAAGCCTCATATGGTTTACCCGGTCTACTTAATCTGTGATCTAGCGCTACCATTACGAGAAAGTATCGAAGTACCTCTTCTCTCTCGGTTTTACGGCTTGGATAAAATCTTTCATCAAATAGATCTAATGGCTTAAAGGTAAAATCTCTCTTTAGAATTACTCGTGAAGCACTCTCTAAAGCTTTAGTATCTATACCTATTATTTCCATACAGTATCACCTAACCAATATTACACTATTAGTTTTTACCTAAGTAAATATTGAATGAGAACGTTATTAGAGTAATGACGATGGCTAAGCTAGGTAATTAATCTGCACGGTGGTTTATCCCTATGACGTTAAAGAGGGTCGCAGCGGATACGTATGAGTGCCGGGAAGACAGCACCGTGCTCCATGGCTATAACGTCTTTGGTATTCTTCGCTGTAAGAATTTAGTAGTAGTTGGGTATTTAAAAGTGAGAGGATTAGCTTTAGCCGACGAAATAGTAGTTATTGGTGGAAGTTCTATAGAAGTGCTAACATGTGATCGAGCAATATTCTTGACCAGAGCTATGCCTATAGTGGTAGATCAGATGTTTTCGAGAGAACTCTACTCTAGTGGTGTACGCTATCCAGTAATTATACATAAGCTAAAGGCGGTTAGCGCCGCACTAATTAATACGCTAGTAAACGAGGTTGAAGTCAAGAAGTTAATTATGAATAAGAAGACGGGGATAAGAGAATTAGTTAGATGTGATGAACTAGTATTTAATGATCCGCATTGCTGGATAGAAAACATATACAGGAAGCCGAGAAAAATAAGGTATAATTACTCTCTAACTTAGCAACATCTGGATCGAAAGCCCAAAATATGGGGGAATACTTTCCCACCAATATCCTTACTAGCAATATATCTATGTCAAAGCACAGCATACAGCTACCGTATTTATCCAAATATACGCCGGTTTATAGGCACTAGATAATTTATTAGAGAAGTGAAACCGCGTAGGAGGTATCGTGTAATGAATGCAAAGTTGTTAGCGGGTCTATTCATAACACTACTCGTAATAGTAGGGGTAGCCGCGTTCTATGCAGGCAGCATCTATGCTGGAGGAGTAGTAGTAGGAGAGGCAAAAACGTGGACTCCACCAGAGAAGGTAAAGGCCGCATGGATATATGTAGGGCCTGTAGGGGATTTTGGATGGACATACGCCCACGATGTCGCCAGACGCGTAGTAGCTACTCTGTTCAGCGACTGGCTTGAGACAACGTATGTTGAGAGAGTGGATGAGAACAAAATAGCTGAAGTTATAGATAACTTAGTAACACAGGGCTATAACGTTATATTCGCAACCAGTTTTGAACACATGGAAAAAACCTACGAGAAAGCAGAGCAGTACCCTAACGTTATGTTCTTCCACTGCTCTGGATATATGCGTAGACCCAACATGGCTACATATTTCGCTGATCTCTACCAGGTATACTATTTAAACGGATTAATAGCTGGAGCCCTCACAAAGACGGGGCACATAGGCTACGTAGCAGCCCATAGGATCCCAGAAGTAGTTAGGCATATAAACGCATTCGCAATAGGCGCTAAAGAGGTAGGAGAACAGCTAGGAAAAGATATAAAAGTACACGTCATAGAGATTGGTGACTGGTTTAACCCAGAGAAGGCAAAATCCGCGGCAATGCTCCTCTATACACAGTACAACATAGATGTAATAGCGTTTACAGAGGATAGCACAGCTATCATAGAGTATGCACAAGAAGTAACTGAAAAGTATCTACGAGGCGAGGTAGATAGGCCTTTATACGTCTTCTCCCACTACTCGCCGGGATACGTGTATGGGCCTGACGCTGTTGTATCAGGACAGCTTGTTAGGTGGGAGGTAATATACATCGATATCTTGGCGAAAATAAAGGCAGGCGTATATACGCCATATAACCTAGAAGATGTAGACTACTGGTACCTACTAAATACCGGAGCTGTAGACCTAGGTGCCCACATATATAAGAATGGCTCGGTTATGCACATTAATCCAAAGTTCATACCTATGCTGAAAGGAATTGAAGTAACTGATAAACTTACGGGAGAGAAGGTCTCAGTATATGAGCTAGTTGCGCGTAGATACGAAATGTTTAAGAGCGCACCATTACTAGGGCCTCTACAGCTAACTGCTACTACACACCAATACGAGTCAATAGATAAAATCAATATTCCACCAATAGATCCGGCATCACCAGATCCGCAATCCCAAGTAGACTACTACACAGGCACAGTATTTGAACCGTTCACCGGGCCTCTAAGAGGCTATAACATAACGAATCCCAGCCAGGAAGTAATTATACCAGCTGGGAAGAGACTAACCCATGACGACCTATGGACTATGGATTGGTTCCTTAGCTGCGTTAACTATGTAGGTAAGCCTTAAGCACAGAGTTTTTCTGTATCAACACCTCTTCCCATATCCAAACCTATAACAGGTATTTAGCGCAGTGTTTAGGTATAGCAGAGGCGGGAGTTCGGGGTAGAGATTGTTAGTAGAACACATAGTTGTGAAAGAGGTTACTAAGAGATTTCCGGGGACACTAGCACTAGATAAAGTAAGCTTTACAGTATATCGTGGCGAAATACATGCCCTTCTCGGAGAGAATGGGGCTGGTAAATCCACACTAGTCAAGATACTGTACGGAATATACACGCCTGATGAGGGAGAGGTTTATATTAATGGAAAGAAGCTCGTTATAACTTCTCCACGAGACGCTGTTGCTCATGGTATAGTTTTAGTATCGCAGACGCCTACTCTGATTAATGATCTAACGATAGTAGAGAACATTATACTAAGCCTTAGACACTATAATTTGTTCACACGTACTCGGAGAGTGTATAGTGAGGTATATTCTGTTCTGGAAAGTCTGGGCCTAGGGATCGATCCTAATACGGAGGTATATAAACTAACGTATACCCAGAAGCAAATGATCGAAATAGCAAGGGCTTTGCTACTAAAAGCTAAAGTATTGCTTCTAGATGAAGCTACCTCTTACCTCCCATTAACTGAAAAGAAGAAACTTTTTGATTTCCTGAAGAAATACGTAAAGAAAGGAAACTCTGTGATCTTAATAACACATAAGCTTCCAGAGGCGCTTGAGATCTCGGATAGAATAACCGTATTAAGAAAAGGAAAGGTAGTCGGTACCGTAGAGAAGAAGAAAGCAGATATAACGGTTATACGTAGAATGATGTTTGGCGATACAGAGTTTGCACCAGAAGCTATTAAGCAGCGAGAGTCGATAGGAAACGGCGTTACGCTCTTCATAGAGAACCTATGGGTTAAAGGAGAACTAGGAGAGTACATGGTACGCAACGTTACCCTAAGTGTTAGAAAGGGAGAGATACTGGGAATAGCAGGGATTACTGGGAGTGGGCAAATAGAGTTATTTGAAGCAATAATGGGTCTAAGGAAAGTTGAAAGAGGTATAATCAAGATCGATGGAGTAGATACTACTAATAAGGATACAGGATTTATACGTAGCTTAGGAGTAGGGTATATCCCGGACAATCCATTAGAGCACGGACTTAGCATTGATCATACACTAGCCGAAAACATAGCACTTTGTCCAAAATACTCTAGCTTTATCATAGATTGGCACGCTATTAGGCAGGATGCCGACCGACTAGTTAGAGAGTATGGTATAGTCACTCCAAGCATTAATACCCCAATTAAGCTACTAAGCGGAGGAAACCTCATGAAAATGCTTATATCAAGAGAGTTAGAGTATGCTACTAAACTACTCGTAGCATATAATCCCACAAGAGGATTAGACGAATATACGGCTAACAAAGTTAGGAGGAATATTAAGGAGAAAAAAGCGAAAGAAGGACTATCAGTTATATTTGCTAGCGAGGATCTAGACGAGATCTTTGAGCTAAGCGATACTATAGCCGTAATGAACTCTGGAAGAATAGTAGGAGTGTTCGATAAGTATAGAGCTACTAGAGATAGAGTAGAGGAGCTAATGGTGATGTAAAGTGGCTAGCATAAGCCTCGTTGTTGTGAAAAGAGTTAAGCCTTTACCGAGCTGGGTTGCACCACTACTCTCGTTTACACTAGGTATAGCCGTAGCTACAGTGCTACTATGGATCGTTACACTAGGTAGAACCGATCCTATAGTAGTTCTTGCCAGTATAGGTAGAGCTTTAGCCATGCCGCAACTGTTACTGAAGAACTTCGCTTTACTTACAATAGTCGGTATAGGCTTACTCGTTAGCTTTAAAGCATCGGTATTTAACATTGGAGGAGAAGGCCAGTTCTACTTCGCTATAATAGCTGCTACGTGGATAGCGCTCTTTAGCGGTGTAGGCGCGATCGCTATAATAAACAAAGTACTAATGTTAGTAGTGGGGGTATTACTGGCTGGTTTTTGGGCACTCATAGCGGCTTTACCTCGCGGTTTTCTCGGAATAGACGAAGTACCAGTAACGCTACTAATGAACTATATAGCCTACTACATAGTTGATTACTTGGTATTTAATCCCTGGCGAGAGCCTAAGTATAAGTACCCGCGAACACCCACTATACCTGAAGAATCATGGTTTATACGTATTCCCGGCACTACTGGCACGATCGAGCTAATATTGCTGACAGTAGTAGTTATGGCGGGTATATGGTATTTAATGAATAACACGAGATTGGGCTTAGCAATAAACGTAATGGGTAGTAATCCCAATGTGCTGAGAGTAGTAGGTATCAATCCCTCACTAATAGTTGTATCTTCCCTAGTAATAAGTGGAATGATCGTGGGTATTGCTGGCGTATCCTATCTAGCTGGAGAAGCCCACCTAATAACTATTCCAGCCGAAGCCTGTACACCCATGCTCGGATACACGGGTATACTTGTTGCATGGCTATCTATGCTTAGGATAGCGTATGTACCAGTAGCCGCTTACATAGTTAGTGCTTTAATAAATGCTGGGATAAACATACAGATAGCTGGTGCAGGAAAGGCCTCGGTTGTAGATGTATTTATAGGTACTATACTGCTGATATACTCAATTTCAGTAATATTTACAGAGTATAGTGTTAAAATAATTGTAAAGAGGTAGGAACATGTATATAGTCCAAGTACTATCGACTACTGCGCCACTCATGTTAGCGTACTATTTAGCATCACTCGGTCATTCTATTGTTGAGAAAAGCGGGGTATTGAACTTAGCAATAGATGGCGTATTTGTTTTAAGCGTTGCAGTCGCGTTTGCCCAAGCCATCTATACGTGGAACAACCCCCTTATACCCGTAGTCATAAGCGTTGCTTCATCGATCGCTGTAGGGCTGATCCTAGTATATACTACGAGCAAGCTCCCCGTAAGCCATGGAGCCATAGGTTTATCGCTAATGTTCCTATGCTACGGATTATCTGGGGTCATAGGAGTTCCGGCTAGAACCCAGCAAGGTCTTACAGGTCAAGAAGTAGGCTACCCTATTTCTCCAGTAAGCTCCGTCTGGGTTCTTTTGTATATAGTCGTAGTAGGGCTTGGTTTCCTATTACACTATATACTAGAGAGAACTAAGCTTGGCGCCATGATAAAGGCTTCGGGAGAAGACCCCCTAGTTGCCGAAGCTCTAGGTGTAGATGTATTAAAAACCAGGATACTTGCAGGAGTATTAGGATTTGCTTTAATAGGGCTTGGAGCAAGCGCGTTTGAGTTACTATATACGAGGATATGGAGGGAAGGAACCGGTATAGGGCATGGATGGATAGCATTCGCTGTGTCATTAAGTAGTGGTAGACATCCGCTACTGGGCATTATAACGGCTTTTCTCTTCGCGTTACTTTACGAATATAGGTTCAGCATACTCGCCGTAGGGCTTCCAAGAGAAATGGCTGATGCATTACCATATATAACAGCCATTACGGCAATGGTAATCTACATGGCTACACCTTTGAAGACAAAACTAAAGACGCCGAAGAGTCTAGGTAAACCATTCTTTAAAGAAGAGAGAACGATATGAGGTATACCACTAGCTTGCTGTAGACTATATCCCTTCTATACGGTCTAATCTACATTATTACAGAAATACATAAATACATGTATTTTTGTAATAATGTATGGTGTGGCGATTGGGTATCGATACTTTAGAGGAAAGAATCGAGAAATTACTAGAAGAGATTAAGAGAAGTGTTGAAGAAACCATGTCACGAATCGAGGATATGCTGGAAAGAGGTGACGTTAAAAAAGCATACAATGTATGGAGATCAGAGGGGCGTAGAACGCTAGAGGGTTTTAGAACAAAACTACGAGAAATTAAGAATATGCTAGAAAAAGCCGAGATGAAGGACTTAGATGAGATATCTGAAACAATAAATAGCTATATTGAAGAGTCTATCAAAAAGATCGAAGACCTAGAGTATAGGGTAGAGGAGAAGCTACAGAAAATCTTAAAGAAGAAGACTAAGCTAACGCGTACTATTTTCTACTCGATTAAGGGCAATGTACTCGAGATACTAGATAGTACTAGACAAGCAGTGGAAGAAGCTAGAAACAGAATTGAAGAATCATTAAAAGAACTAACGGACGCTCTAACATCTAGCTACGTTGTATCCGTAAGACTACGTAAAGCAGATCTAGAGATAATAGATGAGCTAGTAGAAGCAGGAATTTTCAAAAGCCGCAGCGAAGCAGTAGCTTTCTTCACCCGTAAAGGAATAGAGCTCTCAGATAAATGGATCGAGAAAATCATCGAACAGGTGAGAAAAATTAAGGAGCTACGGAAGTCTATTAGGGAGGAGATAGAGAAGAGTATTCAAAAGCCTAAAGAACAATAATGTACAGTTAGCTCCGTAGAAACATATCGATCTGCTAGAAATATTCTAGCTATTGACTACACTTATCAATAGCTTCCATCCTAGCTTCAACTATTTTTTCACGTAAAAGAACCATACTCTGATATATCTGGAACACCACGCCACCGCTTACTTTTTCACCGGGTTTAAGCCTACTAATAAAGCTCTCGATCTTGTCAACTAGGTCAATAGCTTCTTCAAGCTTCTTTACAATACTGCTCACGAATGTACACCATTTACTTAGAGTTCCATATACTCTATTACTATTGGCTATTGTTTAATAACTGGCCCTGCTGATCAGCTAATATCGCCTACGCTTTCCCTAGTTTAAGCTTTATTCTGCAAAAACTACACGGATTAGACGAAGACGGCATACCACATATACTGCATCTCACGAGTTCCTGGCTAGGCTTGCTATATTCTATTGATTTTATCACTTTTTTCAGAAAGTTCTTCATGAACATTAATCCTATACCTGGATGCTCTTTCTCAAGTTCAAGTAACTGTTTCTTGAAGGATGTAGTAAGAGAGCCTGTCTGTAATGGAGAATGAGGACAAGGCTGTAGTACTACGTCTATACCGCGTGCCAAGGTGTAAAGCCTATTCTCGTACTCGTAATTGAAAAATAGTGGGCGCGCTCTAGCTACGAATGAAGCACTGCCAGGTACATATGGTCTTAGCTTAACGAGGTCTTCAAGATTGCCAGTAGTTAGGTTTGACATCACAAATGCATAAATATCATTCAATGTATGTCCAGTTACTACTAAGTCATATCCATTATCACTAGCTACTTTGTTGTACAAGTAACGCTTAACTATTCCACATAGACTACATATAGGTTTTCCGAAGGAAAAAGTACTCTTCCTACTAGCTAGCTCGTCAATAGAGAAACCATGCTCTTTATCTAGGTCGACTACAATAAGGCTTAGCCCTAGATCTGATGCAGCTTTTTCCACGGCTTTTCGCGCATACTCGCTATATCCCTTGATTCCCAGATCAATGAATAGCACAGCTAATGAATAACCTTCTTCAGCTAGCTTACCAGCTAAACTGTACAACATAGCTAAGCTATCTTTGCCACCGCTTACAGCAAAGAGGAGCTTTTTGTGAATCCTAGGAGTGTATCGGCTAAATGTTTGATAAACTTTTTTCTCAAAGTATGATATGAAGTGTGTTCGACAGAACCATGTATTACCCCAAGGTATTTTAACCCAAGCCTTAGAACCACAAACTCGGCAACGTGGCAAAGCATAACACCGCTGTAAGTGATAAGGGCTAGTTATCAAGCTTTATACACGCTACTTATATACATTATTAAGTGATCATGCTACTAGACGATATTCTTAGATTATCAGGTTAAAAATAAGCTGTGATCGCCTATGGCTATTAATCTGTTTTCTCTCTAGCTTTTCTTCCTTCTTCATAACCCAGTCTACGTATTACCTTGTTGATTTCGAAGACTTTACCACTGAATACTTTTTGCAAACTCTTTTCTAGATGACGGTATTCTAATAGGTTCCGAAGACCTTCATCTACGGCATAAGAGAACCCAAGTATTGCTATATTAGCCGATATCACTGTTCCCGAAGCTTTCCTAGATATCTCGTTTGCATCGACAAAGTAAGGCTTTACCCCTTTCTCTCGTAGCTTCAGCGATATTTGCTCTAAATCGGGATACTTTGACAATGGTGGTGGCCATATAAACTTATTGACAACCACACGAGTGTGTTCTCCGATATAGGAGCTATACCTTATAGCCTCTAAGGCTTCAAGCGCTATGAAAAGATCTGTTGCACCATGTGGTATAGTAGGGGCTTCTCCAGGCCCTATTCTAACTTGAACGTTGAGAGTACCGCCTCGCTGTGCCAGCCCATGTACTTCAGCAACTGTTACATTATGGCCAGCTTCTATAGCTGCGTTACCAAATATTCTTCCAAGAGTAAGTAATCCCTGCCCTCCAACCCCTACTATGAATATATTGTATCTTTTCACAACACATCACCTATAGCCACGCTTTTATCCAACCAGGTGAGCCCTCTCTTTTTAGGACTATAGCATCAAATGGACAGACGTATGCGCATAGCCCACAGCCCACACATATGTCCTCTAGTATTTCAGGCTTCTTCGAAGACGAAGGAACAACTATGGCTGGACACGCAAGTAGGTTTATACATGCCATACACGCGGTACACTTATTTTCTTCAATACCATATGCTGGGAGAACTATACCGCTTCTCCTGGCATACCTTAGTACTTGTAGTGCACACTTCAGCCTAGACACAATAGCTACAGGCTTACCTTTTTTGAATTCTATGTAAGCGTTTGTAACCTTCTCTATAGATTCTTCGATATTCATTGGATTTATAACGTAGGTCTTGAACCCTATAGCTTCTAGAATTCTCTCTGCAGGTATACGTGGTGCTTTCTCACCAGTAGCTAGCATACCAGAGCCTGGATGAGGTTGATGACCCGTCATAGCTGTATAGTAGTTATCGAGTACGACCACTAGCGCTTTACCCATATTGTAAATTATGTTGATCGATTGAGGTATGCATGCGTGATAGAATGTGGAATCGCCTACTATTCCTATTACTGGCTCCTTAACCACCTTACTCAAGCCATAGGCAATACCCACTCCACCCCCCATCTCGAAGCTCGTCATTTGTGTTTCAAACGGTTTTTGATAACCGAGTGTATAGCAACCGATATCGCCAGTAAAGATGGGGTTCTTTAATCCAGCTTTATTAGCCGATACCTTGAGAATATAGAAAGTACTTCTATGTGGACAGCCAGCACACATTACTGGGGGTCTTGGCGGTACCTCGGGGTTAGTCTTTATTCTACCAATAGACTTCCAGGGCTTAGCTATTTCTCTGCCCTCAAAGCGCGCTAAAACTTCGTATACTATTTCTAGGCTAAGTTCTCCATTTACTGGTACCAAGTCTTTTCCATGGACTCTAACAGCTATGCCATGCTCTTGAGCTAAACTCCTGATCTGCATCTCAACTACTGGATCAAGCTCTTCAACTACTACTAGTTTTTCAGCTTCCTCGATAACTTCCTTTATAGGTTTAAGAGGAAGCGGTACAGATAGATTCACTTTTACCACGGTGTACTCGTTCTTCTTATTTATGGTGTCTAGTACTTCGTCCACATACGCATATGCAATACCAGAAGCTACTATAGCTTTCTTCATACCAGGATTAATCACTGTTATGAAGGGGGGAGAACCTTCCTCTTCTCTTATTTGTCGCCATATACTCATCATTCTCTGTTTCTGCTTCCTTCCATGCGCAGGCACTAAAACCCATCTCTCAATATTTCTCTCAAACTCCCCTACACACTTCCTCTCAACAAATGGATCGAGCTCAAGCTCTATACTCTGCCTAGTATGGCTTATCCGCGTAGTAGATCTAAATATGACGGGGTGCATGTACTTCTCGCTGAGCTTAAACGCCTCTTTGATCAGCTTATACGCGTCAAGAGGACTACTGGGTTCAACTACAGGTATGTGTGCTAGTAGTCCATACCATCTATTGTCTTGCTCGTTCTGACTACTATGCTGGCCTGGATCATCGGCGGAGACTAAAACAAAGCCTGCGTTAACACCTGAGTATGCACTACTCATAAGTATATCTGCAGCTACATTTACACCAACATGCTTCATAGCTGTTAAACTCTTTACACCTGCTATGGCTGATGCATAGGCGGCTTCAAACGCTACTTTTTCATTCGTACTCCATTCGACGTGGATTCCCACTTTCCCCGCTACATCAGCAAGAGCCTCAACTATCTCGGTGGAAGGTGTGCCGGGATAAGCTGATGCAAAGCATATACCAGCCTCAATAGCTCCACGCGCTATCGCTTCGTTACCCATAAGGAGTACTTTGGAGCCCTTAGAAGTAAGTAGGTATTCACGCGAAATACCCTACACCCCGGATGCTCCTATAATGGTAGACAGAGATATTGTATCTAGGGAACAAATAAATAAAATCAATCCTTGATCCAAACCGTGGAAGTGGGACTGTTTCACGGAAAAACTTAAAAAGAACCAATCCCACTTATATAATTAAGGAAAAAGAGGTGTTTAAAATGGCTAAGGAGAAAAAGGTTGTTTACGAGGATCAAGAAGTAGTTGTCGCTTTAGCTCCCCGTGACGAAGAATTACCTGATTTAGTACTTGGGATTATTAAAGAAAAAGGATTCCCCATGTTTTTCGACGAAATAGTTAAGGAGTTTAGTGGAATAGCAGGTGAAGATAGGCTTAGGAAAGCTGTAAATCATTTACTTGCTTTAGGGAAACTAGTAGAATATCCTGATGGAAGCTTAGGAATACCTAGTATGAAGTGGGAACCTAGACGTAGCAGAAGACGTCGAAGGAAAAGAACGCCACGCATAATGAGTGAGATCGCCTCTCCAAAAACATATTATATCCCACCCGAGCACTAAACCAAGCTTTGTTTTTACCTCCTCTTTCTTCTACTCCTCTGCGCTTCGCGACCGATAATTGATCGATAGTTTCTACACTTATCGTAGTTCTTGAGTATGACCCCATACCTAGTATGAAGCTCGCAGAGAAAATCCTCAGGTATCAGAGCTAGTGATCCTCTATTAGTCCTAACACTATAAGCTCTAGGCAGTATTTTTTGAACTTCTGCCTCCTCTACAATCCAATCGAGAAATACTGGGAACCTAGTGGTATTTACAAATCCCCTCTGCCTTTTGAAACCATACTTATCTACAAATATTTCACCTATGTTCTTCCCATCATTGCACTTCCCCATATTATTGCATTTAACATCACCTGTATCTAGTCCTTCCTGGAGAATTTGGTCCAGGATCTCCCCACTGGGTACAAGAGGTCTACTAAGCTCACTTTGTTCTTCTACTCCAACTTTTTTCTCGGCTCTTACCTCTCTCGCTATTTTCTGTTTTTCCTTGACTATTTCTAGCAACTCGTTTATCACAAATTCACTAGTATTTCTGCCTTCCTTTGCTGGACTAATTGTATGGTCTTTATCCTTCTCTCTATGCTCCTCTAGCTCTTCTCTATCTTTCTTACGTGTACCCATAAAGTCTAGGATAGACTTGTACTTACCCTTGATGGATTTATTCTTAACCAATATTAAACCTCCGCAAACCCCATAACTATCAACTATCTATCAAGAGCAACCGAATATAAGTAGTAGGTTTTAAAAGAAGGTTTTAGCCCGCCCCAGGGCGTGGCCCCCGCAGATACCCACCACGCCCTAGTGTCATATCCCCTTGTAGGCCGGGTTTCCCCGGGGTCAATACGCTTCATCGCTGTTGCTACGCGTACTTACCCGGGGTGCGGGGAACCTAGGGGAGGTGCGTTTAGCTACACATATATATTTCTATAGCTACCCTAAAATATTTTGGCAACTAGAGCTGATGAGATATGGAGAGAATCTGTGGATGGATAATTCGCAAGAAACTGGTAGGTCGAGTAGCTATAATTGAGATAAGCGGAGATAGATATACAAAACCCTATGTATTAGTGTTCAAGAAGGATAGGAACCCGGAAGAGTATGAATTGATCCAGGGGCTTAGCATAGGGACAGCTCTATGTTTTGAAGGAGAAAAAGCGAGAGAGCAGAAAAGTAGGCGGGGAATAGAGTACGTAGCTGATAAGGTAGAGGTATATGCAGAGCCGTTAAAGCCCTTACCAGTAGATACTAGCGGTAAGGTACCAGCACTTCTAGATACTAGGATAAGATATAGGTACATACTTCTCAGAAACCCCCTAGAAAAGGCTATATTGAAGATTAGAGCAGGGATACTAGAAGCTGCTAGAGAGTATCTGAGGAAAAATGGATTTCTAGAAATACATACGCCAAAGATAGTAGCAGCGGGAGCTGAAGGAGGAGCAACACTATTCCAGCTACAGTACTTCGAACATAGAGCATACCTCAGTCAGAGCCCACAGCTGTATAAACAAATGCTCATCGCGAGTATTCCAAGAGTCTACGAGATAACGCCCTACTTTAGAGCCGAGAAGTTCAATACTATAAGACACTTAAACGAATCATGGGGTATTGATGTAGAACAAGCTTTTGTGAAGAGCGAAGAAGACATTATGAATACTCTAGAAGAGCTAGTAGCATATATCATAAACTACGTGCGAACAAACTACGAGGAAGAACTCGAACTCCTGAATGTAGAGTTAAAACCAGTCCACACGCCTTTTAAGAGAATAAAATTCGCAGAAGCTATAGAAATGCTAGAAACCGAAGGTATGAAAGTATCTAGTACTGAAGACGTCACTGATGCCGCTGAGAAAAAACTTGGAGAGATTATGGCTGAAAAAGGATACGACCTCTACTTCATAACCAAGTTCCCCTGGAGCTCGACTGGGTTCTACTATATGAGGGAAGAGGATGGAATCTATACTAGGAAGTTCGACCTAGACTATAAGGGCTTAGAGATAGCTAGTGGTGGACAGAGAGAACATAGATACTATAAACTAGTAGAGGCTATTAGGGAAAAAGGCCTTGATCCCCGAGATTTTGAGTTCTACTTAGAAGCGTTTAAGTACGGTATTCCGCCGCATGGAGGCTTTGGACTGGGATTAGAGAGGTTAATGATGAAAATACTTAACCTAAGCAATATACGCGAAGCAATAGTGTTCGTAAGGGATAGAACTAGGCTCGTTCCTTAACAAGTTCATAGCTGATTTTCTCGAATCAGTATCGGATCCTGTTTGACTAATTACAAAAAAGCTTAAAAATAGTCGCACCTATTAAATATTATAGGGCGTAATCTGCTCTAATCCCTTGTTACTCTGTAACATATAGTTTAACAGGTTTCAAACCTCCTATCCTGAGGGGGTGTAGATGATCAAGGTAGTTATATTAGGGCAGGGTTTGGTAGCAACACATTTCGCTGTAGGCCTTGAAAGGCTGAAGAATGGGGAAATCAACGATTACGGGGTACCACTGAGAAACAGGCTTAGCTACAGATACGAGGATATAGAGATAGTTGCATCATACGATGTAGATGAAGCTAAGGTAGGTAAAACTGTATACGAAGTGGCGTGTAAGGTTTTTCCTGAAGATAAAGTTCCAAAATCACTTAAGGATATTGTGGTTAACCAGGGCATACACTTAAGCAGTCTCAAAGGATTACCATTTAAAGCGCGTGGACGTGAAGAAAAGAGCACGGTAAAGGAAGCAATAGCAGAGCTAGTTGATGAGTGGAGAAAGCTAGATGCAGACGTGTTTATAAACGTGATAACAACAGAGCAAGCAACAGCATTCAACGACCCGAAGAAGCTCGAAGAAGCCGTTGAAACGGGTAAATTAGCTGCTAGCCAGGCATATGCCTATGCGGTAGCCTTGTATGCTCAGAAAGTAAAACCAGCTGCATTCATAAACGCTATACCGACGCCTATAGCTAACGATAGTGCGTTCGTAGATCTATACTCTAATTCGCGCGCTGTAGTATTCGGCGATGACGGGGCCACTGGCGCTACACCCCTAACAACCGATCTGCTAGAACACCTCTATGAAAGAAATAGATACGTGCTTGGTATCGCTCAGTTCAATATAGGTGGTAACACAGACTTCTTAGCGCTAGACGTACCTGAGAGAAACATTATGAAGAAGACTACTAAGAGCAGTATAGTAAGAGATATCCTAGGATATGATGTGCCTAACTACATTAAGCCAACAGGCTACCTAGAGCCGCTTGGTGACAAGAAGTTTGTCGCTATGATAATCGAGTACCTAAGCTTTAATGAATTTAAAGATGAATGGTATATTGTTGCTAGGATAAACGATAGCCCAGCTCTTGCAGGACTTTTGGTGGACCTCGTTAGATTAGGAAAGATAGCTATAGATAGAGAATCCTATGGTACAGTATACAACGTTAACGCGTTCTACATGAAGAAGCCGGGACCCAAAGAAGCTAGGGTTGTTGCAAGGACTAAAGCATACGAGCTACTCCTCGAATGGCTAGGGATTTACGATGAAAGATACGTGTCAGCCGAGTAGAGTATTCCATGAACTAGTGAAGCCATCGGATGGACCGGTATCAAGATACATCAATCGACGTGTATCACTAACCATAACATGTTTTTTAGTTAACCGGGGTATAACCCCTTCTCCCAACAAGCTAACAGTTCTCTCAACAATTTTTGGGTTCATAACCGCTATAGTTGTGTACTATAACCCGCTTATAGGCGGGATCCTAGTAGAAGTAGCAAGCATACTCGACGGGATCGATGGAGAAATAGCTAGGCTAACTAAAAAGAGCAGTAGGTTTGGCGCTTTTCTAGATTCGGTCCTCGATCGATTTGTCGACATAGCTGTACTCACGGCCGGTTCATCATACCTGCTATCTATCCTAGCACCAGATAAGGCTCTTCTCATAGCGTCTTGGCTTATTTCTTCCTCGCTAATGGTTAGCTTCCTACATGCACGAGGCGAGGCAAGCCTAGGTACGAACCTAAGACAAATAGGTGCATCTCCGTATGCTACAAGAGATGTACGCTTATTTCTCTATTCGATAG
>QMWW01000001.1 GCA_003661825.1 Thermoprotei archaeon | reverse complement strand
GAACCAATACTCCGTTTCGTAGCTCGTAGACCCTATCCGCTAGGTCTAGGATCGGGAGAAATCTATGCTCAAAAACTAGTATCGAGACCCCCTTAGACTTAAGCTCTACTAGGAGCTCTCTCAGCTTTACAGTACTATCATCGTCTAACCACATTAGTGGCTCATCGAGGAGGATGATGGAGGGATGGGTGATCGATGCCTTAGCTATAGCCGTTCTCCTCAGCTCTCCTCCAGAGGCTTCAAAAATAGTTTTTCTAAGAATATCCCATGCACCAGTTGCGGCGGCCCAGCCCTCTACTTCCCTAATAGCTTTCTCCCTATCTCCATATGCTTCTTCCGCGTACAAGAGGAGATCCACGCCTAGCCTGGGGTACACAAAGTGTGTATACGGGTTCTGGTTTACCACCTTTACGTGACTAGCTGCTTCCTCCATAGATACTTCTCCGGAGAATGCACCGAGTATTGACACTTTACCACGTACTTCTCCTCCATAAACCTTTACGCCAATTCCTGATAGTGCTCTTACAAGAGAGGTTTTACCGGAACCGGTATCGCCTACTACGAGTATTATTTCCCCCCTATTCACTACAAGGTTCACTCCTCTAAGCACCCACTCGCTATTGGGGTAGCGGAACCATAGGTTCTCTACTCTAAGTACTTCCCTACTGCTCGTATTCCTAGGCCTAGTCATTGCTCACAATATCCTCAGATAGGTATTGTTCTGAGCTTCTTAAGGATACTTATAACGGGGAACGCCAATAGAACCGTGTATACAGCCGCTATAACGTTGAATAGTGATATAAGGTGCAGTATCTGGAGAACCATTAACAGTCCCTCCCAGTAATTTGTCGCTAACCCTAGGAAGTACATTAGGTAGAGTGGTGTAAAAGCTATGTTGAGTAAAGCCATGAATACAACTCTCGACGCAGTAGCTAGTACTACTAGGAACATCTTTGTTTTCAGCGAATAACCCCACTTAGATACGAATTTTTCATGCATTAGTGCTACTGGTAAGTATGTGGAGAACTCTGCGAAAGCCTTCATAAAAGGACCTATAGGCTCAAGCGAACCTAGAGCCAGCACACCTAAGTAGAAGAGAGGAAGACCCATCAGAGTTGTAGCACGTAGAGAGACTAGACTGGCAACAACTAGTGGAACCCCGGCTAAGTCGAACAAGAGTATGGGTAGCAGTGGAAACGGTACTCTCACTACGTGTAGCGCAATAGCTGTAACCACGAGTAGTAGAACGAGGACAAGCCTGTGGAGACCAGTACTAGTACTTAAGCCTTGTCTAGCCATACTACATGCCACCGGCTCGAACCGTGGACTGGAGGTTTTCGAGAAAGCACTTTAGCGCGAAGCCTATTCCGTTAAACACGTGTATCAGCTATAGCTCTTAAAACAGTATTGGTGCAATATGCTTCCCGCAACACATACGAGGAGGGAACGCTGGTTGAAGCTGGTCATAGCAGCGTATAGGTGGCTAAGGCTTAGCCGCTTTATTCAACGCTATAGCTAGCTCTAGCAGTTCCTTAGCCCTATCCCCATAGGATTCTAAAACCATAGTTATGGGGACTCCGCGCGTGGTACCAGACTCTTCCTCATAGCTTTCTCTAGAGGCTCCATCATTGGATGAGAACCCCTGTTTTAGCGGTGGATAAGTAGTGATAGCTAGTGCTACTGAATCTACCTCTCTACTCTCCGATCTCTCGACCGTCATATAGCGTCTCCTACTGAGAACTCCTACTATTACTCCTAAAGCTAAGAGAGCGGATCCTATAGCTATAGCGTAGCTTTGTGCGAGCAGATGCTCAATTAACATGGAGTAGATAGGCGTGAATACTAGGAGCAATAGGGAAGCTCCTAGAGCAGCTAGCACTACTCCTAGCGAGAGAAGCGGATAGCTCAGCTTCCTAAGATGAGATAAGTAGAACATCTTTTCTATCCCACGGAAGGACCTAATACCCATTCTAGCTACATCGCTTAGGGGTAGGTAGAAGTACTGCACTAAATGACCTATACGTGAAGCTACTACAGCTTTCCCTCTTTCCTTACTGAATTCTCGTAGAAGCGTGGCACCATCTGCGGTTGACTGGAAAAAGACTAAGCGCTTATTAGTTAGAACAACCTCGAGATTCTTAAGGAAGAAGTAAGGATCACTACCGCTTACTAAGGGTATTATACTCAAGCCCTCGTATGCTTTGAGCTCGTCTACCCGAGCTCTATACAGGATCTTCTCTCCAGCTACTAGTAGTTCCTCGATCGCTACCGGTCTATACCCAGATTTCAACGTAGCCCACCTAAGGCTCTCCTGAGATCGCCTATTATCTGGTCAATTACTTGGCTTACCTCCCAGAGGATCTTAGACCTTAGCTCGCTCACATTCTCCTCGCTAAGGCGTAGTTCGCGCGAAATCTCTAGGAGTATGTTGTCGAGCTGTCTTGACAGCTGGTTATAGGCTTCTCTTAGGAGATCGTTTACCTCGTCGCGGGGCTCCCATAGGTTGTTCAAGAACTTGTCGACATCGCCGAGTTCCCTGCCCAAAGTAACACCCATTCTCTAGTCCGTATAAAGCCGTCTACAACTATAAAATGCCGTGTTTATAAACTATTAAGTTTTGTTCTAGGCCCTGTTTCCTAAAGACCTAATCGCGGCTAAGACTTAATATCAAAGCCGTACTATACACTTCATTAAGGTGTAGCGTAGAGTTGGTTGACACTGGCTGGTTAGGTATAGATATTATCGGTTTCCTCTTCTGGATAGTCCTGTTATATGCTCTGATACATCCACAGCTCCGGATGAGGAGTTTACAGCACGCAAGGCTACACATCATACAGAGCATTGAGAGAAAGTACGGCTGGCGCGTTATAACGATGATACACCGCCAGGAGAGGATAGGGTTCTTCGGCATACCGGTCTACAGGTACATAGACATAGAGGATTCAGAAGCTATACTGAGAGCTATAAGGAGTACACCGCCAGAACAACCTATAGCTCTGATCCTACATACCCCTGGAGGACTAGTGCTAGCTGCTTCCCAGATAGCTATGGCTCTAAAGAAGCATAAAGGCGAGAAGATAGTTATAATCCCCCACTACGCTATGAGCGGAGGCACCCTTGTAGCACTCGCAGCCGATAAGATAATAATGGATCCAGACGCTGTCCTAGGACCTCTAGATCCCCAGCTACAGACCCCCAAGGGAGTGTTTCCAGCGCCCTCTCTAATCAAGATAGCTAGAACCAAGGGAAATAAGGCAAGCGATACAACGCTGATATACGCTGATGTAGCCGAGAAAGCTCTCAGCGAAATCCAGGAGATAATAGTGTATTTATTAAAAGACAGGCTCGGAGAAGATAAAGCGAGAGAAATAGCTAGGAAGTTGACCGAAGGCTACTATACACACGACTACCCAATAACAGCTGAGGAAGCCAAGGCTATGGGTCTTCCAGTATCGACAGATGTACCGCCAGAAATCTACGAGTTAATGGAGCTCTATCCCCAGGCAATACAGCAGAGACCAGGCGTCGAATATCTACCTAGGCCGCAAATACCCTACTACCATCACAGAGGTAGGGAGAGGTAGCTGGGTATGCTGCAACGATCCCGAAAGGCTCGAGCGGCTAGTTTATAGCTGTATAATGCAAAATATACTATAGGGGATGAATCTAGTGGAAATATACAATATCCTAGCCGCAGAGAAAGGATTTGAGAGAACAATGGGCGATGTCCTCAGGGTATTAGGGCTATATCACAGGCTATGGCTATCCGAGATCTACGTTGAGATCAAGGGGATGAATACTACGCTGAGAGAAGATATTCCAGAATACAGTGATATAGTAAAAGCCGTTAACGAGCTGAAGAACAAGGGATACGTATATGTTGAGAAAAGGACAAGGAGTTCTCTAGCAAGCACTGAAGGCGTAGAGGACTACCTTGTCTCGCTCGCCGGGCTCAGAGAAGTAGTACTAGCTCTACTCAGTGATAGGAAGCTAGTAGACTACGTAAAAATTAAGCGGAGTATGTTCAGGTAAATCCGCGATGACGTAAACATACAGAGGATACCGTTAAACACTAGAAGCAAATTAGAGAGCGGAGCAAGGTATTTGGGCGGTTCTAGACATAGCTATTAGTAGACTCTGTAAGTGGTTGTTATGATTTCTACTTCTAGATCGGCTTGCATATGTATAGGCTTGAGAGAGCTGGTAGTACTTATCCTTATCTCAGCAGTAGCCGTAGCACTAGCCAGTTTTTTCGTCGCAAAACAGCTCGTAGAGAGTACTCAGCGCTTTACAGAGAACAGGGTGGACGGGGGAGATATAGCCGGGACTATACGTAGCTATATAGCCGCGGTAGAACCCGATATACGTAGAAGAGCGGTCGAGATCTTGGAGAAGTACCTAGCTACTAATAGGACTATTCTGTGGGATGTAGTGAAGGTCTACCCGGGCTCTTGGAGCATAGTTACATTCGAGGTTTACCCAAGCCTCGTCTACGAGATCAGGGTAAAGGTGCTAAAAACATGCCAGAAAGAATCCTGCGATGTAGTGGTTCTATTGAAGAACGCGAAGTGGAGCACTGTTAGGAACCTCGGTAGAGTAGCTGATGCAGAGTTCAGCTACACGCTATCGGGAGCTACGTGGAGAGAACACCACAGACTATACCTAGATAACACGTACTCTAACGAGACTAAGAGCGTAATAGTTTCAATTAGCGTTCGCTTCCCCCAGTCCTTTATGAATAATGATGTCTTCAAGGTACATGCTATAAGTAGCTGGGTTAACGCGAACATAAAGTATCTCAGCGATCCATGGGGGCTAGAGTATGTGTCATCGCCTACAGAGGTAATAGAAGTAGGTGCTGGGGACTGCGAAGACTACGCTGTACTGCTAGCTACTCTCTACCGTAGCGTAGGGCTAAAGGCTGCTGTAGGACTAGTCGATACAGATGGCGACGAATACGCTGAACACGCTGCTACCCTAGTCTACCTAGAGCGCGATATCAGTAGCTTAGAGCTATTACTAGAGTCTATATCACAGGTTCTAGGCTATAGGGGTATTAGGTATCCATATATAAAAGCCGAGGATAACGAGCAGGCTGTATGGGTTATAGTAGACCCTATAATGGCTATCGACCCTCCCAAAGACTGGAGGATAGGGCACGACTACTATAGCTTTATACTAGTGATAGATCCCTAGGATGTAAGTACTTCATAACTTGCTAAGGGATAATAGATACTTTCAGGAACCTATTGAGTAGAGAGTTTGTACCGAATAGGAATAGGAGAGAAGCAAGAATAAGCAGTAGCGCTTTGTACCTCTTGCTACTCATCACTCTCAGCCCTTTCCTAGCCAAGCCAGCTACAAAACCTAGCCACAGGAAATCCATCCATACATGGCTGGAGTACATGACTAGGATTCCAAGAATCCCTGTTCCAGCTAGTAGCGATATAAGGGTGAAGCCTATGCTCAGCCACCATAGCAGGAAGCATATGTTTAGACCGGTAAAAGCTATGCCGACTACTACGGGGTTTCTGAGTAGAGAACTGTTACTACTAGCACTACCTTCTAGCCAGGATCCTCTCAAGGAGTCTCTAACCAGCAGTACTGCGAAGTAGAATAGTACAAGTGATCCGCTAGCTACTAGGAGATCGCCGAAAACCCCGGTGAGTACAGCTTCTACTTGAGACATAAAATAAAATAGTACTGCTATGTAAGGTAGCTCTACGAGCATGTGCCCAAGAGCTACTAGGAGGCCTCCTTTAAACCCCTGCTTTGAGCCGATCGCTATAGTCGCTATAGTTAGAGGACGTGGGCTCAGAGCACCCGAGGGCGAGACCATAAGCGTTAAGTAGACTAGTGTGTATAGGCTTGAAGCCATATGCTCTAAACCCGCAGTGTTTTTTCTACCAAGCCTCCACGTTAGATGGTATCTAGGGCCCGCCCCTATACGGATCTACGCAAGATGCCATATAAAACTAGTACTATTCAACACTACTTGCTGACCAGCCTTCGCTGTAGAGCTACCAAACAGCTCTACCGGGTTAGTAGCTTATTTTAGCCGCTCTAGATGAGGCAAGAGCCCTCAAGAATAAATACAACACGCAATACCTATTAGGATAAGGTATAGCTGTGCCAATTACTTGGTGGTGTAGCTGTTGTCGGTTGTCGTAGTCTTTTACAAGATTAGGAAAATGCTGATGAGGCTTTCCAAGAAGAAGGTCCTGATAGTAGTAATATTCTTTGTAACAACTCTGTTTTTCAACGCATCCCTGTTCTACTATGTGGAGAGCGTTATAGGTGGACGCGCTGATGTAGATTTCTATCTATCGATGTACTGGGCGCTGATAACTATGTCTACTATAGGCTATGGAGACGTTACTCCTAGAACAGAGCTGGGATACGCTGTAGCATCTGTAGCTGCTGTAATGGGTATAGTGGTATATACCTTAACGATATCCGTTATAGCCGATGCATTCCTATCTAATATGTTGAAGAACCTGATGGGGCTTGGTAAGATGAAGAAACAGATACTGGTAATTGGTGATAGTGGTTCTTGCGCCGAGGTAGTTGATGAGCTAGTTAAGAACAGGCTGGAAACAGTTACTGGATGGGTTAAAGGCGAAATGCCTAAGAACCCGCTACCAGTAGACTACGTCGTAGGGGATTACAGCGAGGACACTCTGAAGAGAGCTGGTGTAGAACACGCTAAACACGTAATACTCTGTCTTGAAGACGACGACAAGGCTCTACACCTCTCCCTTCTCGTGAGGAAGCTTAACAAAAAAGCACGTATAACCGCTATAGTGTCATCGGAGGAAACAAGAGAGCTTCTGCACGAGCTTAGAGTAGACTATATTCTATCTAGTAGGATGCTCGGCAGGCTCGCGGCTTCATCGGTGTTCGAACCCCTTGTAGTGAACTTCTTAACCGAGGTATCGACTGCGAGAGGCTACGCAGACCTAGTAGAGCATGTTGTAAGTGATAGAGAAGAAGGTATTACTGTTGAGGAGCTCGAGCTTATGCTTGGTGGGAAGACGAAAGAAAAGTATAAAGCGCTACTGCTAGTAAGAGGTGAGCACAGCGTATTCCTCCCAGGACCGGATACCATGCTTAAACGCGGAGACCGCTTAGTTCTACTAAAAGCCCTGCACTAAACGGCTTGATCCGCTCGTCTGTTTATACGGGTAGTACCGCCTAGTAAGTCGTGGGGAGAACTATTGGCTTCTGTATGCCCACTAAGCTACAGGTACGGTTCAGGGGAGATGCGGAACCTCTTGTCTAGAGAGAACCTTCTAAACAAGATGGTATATGTGGAGAAAGCAGTTATGCGGAGTTTAGAGGAAGCCGGGTTTGCGCCTAGAGGCTGTAGCGAGGAAGTGGAGAAAGCCGGGGCTCGAGTAGCAGTTGAAGACGTAGACAGGATGGAGAGGGAAACGGGACACGATACAGCGTCTCTAGCTATTCTCCTTGCAGAGCACAGCGGTATTTGCGGGCGCTACGTCCACTTAGGCGTTACGAGCAACGATGTCATCGATACTGCCTGGGCTTTAGTACTCCGCGAAGCACTAGACCTCTTACTGGATAGGCTAGCCAAGGTGATCGCGAAGATAGCCTCTTTAGCTAGAGAGTACCGAGACCTCGTGTGTATTGGGAGAACTCATGGACAGCACGCTCTACCAATAACCCTGGGATTCAAGTTCGCGAACTATGTATATGAACTCGCTAGAAGCTACGAGCGTATCGTAGAAGCTAGGAAGAGGCTGGTTAGGTGCAAGATTTCCGGCGCCGTAGGCACTATGGCTGCTTGGGGAGAAAAGGGATTAATTGTACAGAGAACTGCATGTAGAGAGCTCGGTTTGGAACCACACTCTATCACGACTCAGATCGCTCCGCGCGACGGCTATGCAGAGCTCGTAGCTAATCTCTCCATCCTCGCTAGTCAGCTAGACAGGCTAGCCCTAGAGATCAGGGAGCTAGCTAGACCGGAGATAGGAGAAGTAGTTATCGCCCCGAAGATGATCGGGAGCAGTACTATGCCGCACAAGAACAACCCGGTAGTAGCTGAGAGGATCTCGGGGCTCTCCAGAATCCTACGCGGTTTAGCGGTATCAGCTCTAGAGAATATAGTTACCATGCACGAAAGAGACCTGAGTAATAGTAGCTGTGAGAGACTACTACTACCACACACTCTACTAGTAGCTGATCAGATGCTGATAGATACGGAGAAAGTCCTCGGATCAATTAGGATTAATAGAGAGGCTATCAAGAGGAACCTAGAGCTGTTAAGAGGAGTAATAGCTTCGGAGTGCTTAATGGTGAAACTTGTTCTGAAAAGCGGTATGCCTAGACACGAAGCACATAGAGCTCTCTCTTTACTAGTCCGTAGATCTTTAGATGAGAGAAGGGATTTCCTAGAGGTGTTTAGAGAGAGCGATCTCTCGTCAAAGCTGGATAGCAGCGATGCATACGAGTGCTTTAACTATGAAAACTACCTAGGTAGCTATAGAGAGCTTATAGATAGAGCGCTATCCTATGCTGAAAACGTCCTTGGAAAGAGGTGATCATATGCTTGTGGTGATTGTTGGAGGATTCTTCGGTGATGAAGGAAAGGGGAAGGTGGCATCCTACCTAGGATTAGTAGATAGACCAGATATAGCTATTAGGTGTGGAGCGGTTAACGCGGGACATACAGTAGTTTACCGGGGTAGGATATGGAAGCTGAGAACACTGTCCTCAGCATTTCTATACGAGAGAGCTAGGCTCCTTATACCTCCCGGTGCTCTCACCAGGTTGGACGTACTGTTTAAAGAAATAGATGAAACTAATGCTCGCGGTAGAGTCGTAGTAGACTATAGGACGGGGATCATAAGCGAGGAGCACGTAAATATGGAGAGAAGAAGCCAACACCTCTCGGGAGTTATAGGTTCTACGCTTCAAGGAGTTGGAGCGGCTATGGCAGACCGTGTTCTACGTAGACTAAAGCTGGCTGAAGACTATCCTGTGTTGAAGGATATGCTGGGCGACGCACCCAATATAGTTAATGAAGCACTAGATAAGGGGCAGAAAGTCCTAGTTGAGGGGACGCAAGGTACTTTCCTAAGCTTGTACCACGGTACTTATCCCTATGTGACTAGCCGCGATACTACTGCGTCGGCTTTTATATCCGAGATAGGGGTTGGGCCTAAGAGAGTGGATGAGGTAATAGTAGTGTTCAAGTCCTATATAACCCGTGTTGGTAAAGGGCCTCTACCAGGAGAAATACCTGTCGATGAAGCCGAGAAGAAGGGCATGGTTGAGAGAGCAAGTGTTACTGGGAGGTTAAGGCGGGTAGCGCCTTTCAGCGTAGACTTAGCTAGGAGAGCTATAGTACTCAACAGTGCTACACAGGCAGCGCTGACGAAGATCGACATTCTGTTTCCCGAAGCGCGCGGCGTAAAGGAGTGGAATAAGCTCCCTAAAGAGGCTAGGAAGTGGATCGAAGAGCTAGAGGACAAGCTAGGTATACCAGTAACACTCGTGAGCACAGGCGAGGACTCAGAGCACATGATTGACCGTAGAAGAGACTATGGATTGTTGTAGGTGGTAAGGGGTTGGAGTACGATGTAGTAGTGATTGGTGCTGGTCCCGCAGGCCTCTTTGCAGCATACGAGCTAGCCGAGAAGAGCAGAGGTAGGCTGAGAATAGCCGTTGTCGAAAGAGGGGCTAGAGCTAGCGAGAGGAGGTGTCCGTTAACAGGATCCCAGAGGACTAGTTACGATGCCGTACAGAAATGCGTAGGCTGTAAACCATGCCATATCCTACATGGAGTAGGTGGGGCAGGAGCTCTCAGTAGCGGAACAATAAACTTGAGACCAGATGTTGGAGGAGAGCTCCACAAGCTCGTAGGAAGCTGGAGAGAGGCGGAAGAGCTGATAGGCTATGTTGACAAGATATTCGTTGAACACGGGGCACCGTGCGATAGACTCTACATGCCTCCAAGCGATAGAACAAGCGAGCTCGAGAGGCTGGCGGCAAAAGCTGGCGCTAAGTTCATACCGACTCCGCAGAGACACATAGGTAGCGAGAATACTCCACGTGTAGTAGAGAGTATTGCCAAGCGGATCGAGGAGAGAGGCGTTAGGTTCTACCTCAGAACGAGAGCGCTCGATCTAGAGCGTAGTGGGAGAACTGTAAGGGTTAAAACGGATCAAGGGATACTGAGTACTAGGTATGTAGTGCTAGCTCCAGGTAGAAGCGGTGCATCCTGGTTCGCCGACCTAGCTGCACGTAGAGGCATAGAGGTAGAGCCAGGACCCCTCGATATAGGGGTAAGAGTCGAGATCCCCGCATATATCGCTGAGCCTATAACCAGCGTGATCAGGGATCCAAAGTTCATCATGTACACTAAGGTTTACGACGACAAGGTTAGAACGTTCTGTGCAAATCCCTATGGCTTCGTGCTCGAGGAAAGATACGAAAACGGGGTAGTAGCTGTTAACGGTGAATCATATGCAGAGATTAAGTCTAAGAATACGAACTTCGCCCTACTCGTAACGATCAAGCTAACAGATCCCCTAGAGGATACTATAGCCTATGGTAGGTATATAGCTGGCCTAGCCACAAGGCTTGGAGGAGGGAAACCGCTTATACAGAGATTCGGGGACCTAGAAGCGGGTAGGAGGAGTACCTGGGATAGAATAGATAGGAGCACGATCGAGCCAACGCTCAAAAACGTTACACCAGGCGATATAGGCATGGCTCTACCATATAGAGTCGTAGCTAATCTAATCGAAGCTATGCATAGACTAGACACTATTATGCCAGGCGTAGCCTCCAACCAGACACTACTATATGCTCCAGAGATAAAGTTCTACAGCGTGAGAGCGGTCACCAGTAAAGAGCTTGAGACAACGCTGGAAAACATATTTGTAGCAGGCGATGGAGCAGGTCTTTCCCGTGGAATAAACGTAGCAGCCGCTACAGGAGTTATAGCGGCTAGGAGCATACTGAGGAGAGAAGGGCTCTTACACTAGAATACGTAGCCAAAAACCCTACGGAAGTATAGAGCTATGCCACCAGCCTCTAGCCGTAGCAAAGTTTATATGATTGTACATGTTTTTATATGTTCTTCATGAGGCGTCTTCTTCGATTATTGCTATGACTTTGATTTTCTTTCCGTGGTGTTTCCTTAGTTTTTCTTGATATTGTTTGGGTGGGTATATGATGTATCTTCCACGTCCATAGCTTATTATCTTGGCTTCAAACACGTAGACTATACTCATACTCCCACCAATACTATAACATAGCGAAAAACTGACTCCAGAAAGAATATATATGAGGCGAAAACTCCGATGAGGGAGAAGACCACCCATGAAATTTGGGTGGTTCCCCGAGGAGAGTATATGGTAACCCTAAAATCTCAAGGAGTTCTTGTTGAAGGCTCTCCCGAAGAGCTAAGAGAGGAACTATACTTAACTATGAAAGCAATACAACACGTTATAGATGCCCTATGGGAGCTAGATAAGATACCAAGCATTAACCAACTACACCAGATGTTTTACAAAATACTCCGTGAGCAGGGTTTTAGAGCCCATCAATGCAAACAAATATACAAGTACGCTAGAGCACTAGCTAAATCAGCTAGGGAAAACAATGGGAAGAAACCAATCTTAAGAAAACTATCGGCTAGGGTAGACAAATACGATGCTAAGGTAGATTTAGAAAACCAGCTAGTCGTAGTAAAGCTTAGGAATAAAGAGTTCAAGATAAAACTACTACATCGTAGAGACTATGTGAAGAAGTTCATTTGTCGCAAATGGTACGAGGTCATAGTAAGCATTGATAAACAGGGAAGAATATGGATAAGCATACCTTTCAGATGGGTATATAAACCATATGGGGCGAGAAGACTGATTTCTCTCGACGTTAATCTCAAGAAGATAGCTGTATATAATGGCAGGAAGGTAAGAAGAGTAAGTACTAGATTTACTGAAGCACTATATCTTAAACACCTTGCTGAAGAGGTGCAGAAGAGACATAGCTATGCTTGGAGACGTAACGATAAATGGCTAGGGATTATAAGGAATCTGCATAGACGCTCAAGAAACATTGTTGTCGATTGGTGTAGGAAGTTCGCTAAGTACATAGTCATTAAAGCTAAAAGAACTAGAAGTACTATCGTTCTTGAAGACCTTGAGAGGCTATGGTTTAACTCTTCGCAGAAATCTTCTAGTCTAGCTGATAAGCTGTCGAGATTCGCTTACCGTAAGCTACAACTAGCAATTATGACTAAGGCTATAGAGTACAATGTACCAATAGTATTCGTTAATTCTAAAGATACCTCAGCAATGTGTCCAAGGTGTGAAGCGAAACTAGTCTATAACCGTAGACTAGCAACGTGTCCTAGATGCGGGTTCATGACAGATAGAGATACTATTGGAGCAATGAATATCTACCTTAAGGCGCTTAAACATCTAGCCCCCAGCCCAGGGTCTGGGGGCACCCGCTCAATGACGGATGAAACCCGACCGAAGAGCGGGTCTCCCAAAGATGAACCAATGACCATCCATATAAAATCATACAAGCATATAAAGAGGTGAACCCTAAACTTTAAAATTGCTGTGTACCGTGGAGTAGAGTATGCGGAGCCTTCTAGTATTCTATGTAGCTCTACTGACTATCTCCCTGGGATTCGTAGCTCTTGTAGCTCGGAGAATGCAGAGAGCTATACCCTACGTAGCCGCTTCTCTTCTTCTAGTATCGCTCTCAGCATCGGCGTCTGCTCTTTTCCTACGGAGTAATCCTCTATACGAGTATGTATACTACGAGGTCTTCCCTGGGCTCACCATTACGCTCTTATGGGGTTCTCTGAACATCGTGTTTATCTTGACGTTATCCCTAGTAGGGATAGCGGTTGTATTCTATAGCGCCTGGTACGTAGAGCTGGATTCCCATACCATCAGTAGATCGCACTACTGGTTTACATTGCTTCTACTACTGGGTATCCAGCTACTAATAGTTCAAGTATCTAGCCTCATAGGGTTCATAGTACTCCTAGAAGCCTCTACGCTAGTAGCGAGTATGCTGATAGCATCGGATGTGCAGAGACATCACTCGAGGGTAGCTGGTAGAATATACCTGATGGTAGATCTAGCTGCTAGTACGTTCGTGTTGATCGGCATAGCTACGCTCATAAGCTTAACAGGATACACCGATATCGAGAGCATACTCGCTACTAACGGTTATATAGTTGTAGCCCCTGGGTTGGGATTAGCACTAATGCTCATAGGCTTTCTCGTAAAAGCTGGCCTGTTCCCGTTCCACGGATGGCTACCCCCCGTACACTCCGAAGCACCAGCTCCTGTTTCAGCACTGCTCAGCGGATACATCGTTAACGTAGGATTCTACGGACTGCTCCTATTCATGCCCCTGGCTAAAAGCTATAGCTACATCCTGTACTACACACTCCTCTTCACAGGGCTTGCAAGCATTATATATGGAGGGCTTTCAGCTCTAGCTCAAACCGATCAGAAGAGGCTACTCGCGTGGAGCACTGTAGCTAGTAATGGATACATGGCTTTAGCGCTAGCTACTGCTATACACTATGGTAGCTATGAAGCTATTCTAGCCGGGGCTATAGGGTTAAGCTCAGCAATGCTCTACATGGTTAGCCACAGCGTAGCTAAGTCTACGCTATTCCTCTTCTCAGGAATAGTAGAGGAAGCAAGTGGTACGCGGAGAATAAATCTGCTTGGTAGAGGATTAGAGAAATACAGGCCTATTAAAGCGCTACTACCTATAGCTTGTCTAATGCTCATAGGGCTTCCGCCGAGCCTGGGATTCCTGGCTAAGACTATGATACATACAGCTCTTCTAAGAGTACAGTTAACGTATATAGCAGACGTATCGATCGCTCTGTTCTCAACACTACTTACATCAATGTATACAGCTAAGTTCATGTACCCCGTATTTACGCGGTTCTCTAGCAATAACCGGGAAGGGGGCATGGGGGAGAGAAGGATCCCTCAGTGGATCGCCCTATCGGCCGCCCTCCCCCTAGTAATCAACGTTATATGCTTAAACCCTGCACTACTCATACCGTTCATAAATAGCTTAACATCGTTCTACACTGTTGAGACTGGAATAGAGCAATATGTATCCTTTTATCCCTTCGTAGTCATTGTCAGAGAACTGCCTAGTTTACCTCCCCTGACTCTACTCGAAGAGATCCTAATAGTGGGTGTATCCCTACTAGCTACTCCTATAGCTGTTATCCTAGGCTTACTGTTCTGGAGAGGGTTTGAAGCACGCACCCACGCTATTCTAGGCAGTGTAGAGAAGCTATTTATACGGCCCGCGATAATTTACTACAGTAAGGCTAAGGTTAGAGTAACGAGATATATCGAGCTATACGAAGACTACTACACGTTATCCCTAGCTGTATCGATACTAACCCTACTAGCTCTGCTAGCGGTCTATCTGCTGAGCTAGCTGGTCTCAAACCCGCCTAGGTGGTATTATTGAGGTCTAGACGTAGAGAGCTAGGCATAGCTCTGCTAATAGTAGCCGGTATTACTGCTCTCTCGGCCTTGTTAGGGTTAATGGGGGAGCTAGCTATACCGCTTACAGCTAGTAAGCGCTTACTCAAAGAACTGGTTGAAGAGCTAGCCTATAACCCGGATAATCCCTATTCAGCGTTTGCTCCAGCATATGTATCAGCTGTTGTATGGGACTTTAGGGGATTAGACACTCTATACGAAACCATAGTGTTCATAGCGGCCACAATATTTGCTCTAAACCTATACCACGAGTACCTAGGTGAAGCCGAGCTCAGTAGGCACAGACTATCTGTTATCCTCCAGAGCACGGCTAAGATCCAGATCGTGATGGCTACCGCTGTAAGCGCTTCACTAGTAGCAAGAGGCCATATAACGCCGGGTGGGGGGTTCCAGGGAGGAGCTCTTCTAGCAGCAGTCGTTATAGCGGCTACCACGATATACTCTCTAAAGTCTCTAGTAGGTAGGTTTATAAAGCACGAGCTAATACTGTGCCTACTCGGCTTAGCTACTCTCCTACTCCTCATCGCGTCCAGTAAGTGGGCTATAGTAGGCTTCTTCACCAGGGCTCCAGGCTATATTCTGCAGAACCAAGCAAAGCCCGGCTCTCTCCACGGATTCCTATTCTGGGATGGAGAGCACTGGGTATCGGGGTCGATCCTAGTGTACGACTTAATAGAGTACATTGTTATCGCGTGCGGCCTCATAGTACTACTACTAGTCGTGATCATAGGAGGGTATAGGGAGAGGGTTATTTGAACACGCTCATAGCGTTAAACATCATAGCTGTGTCGATGATCGTTAACATAGCTATAGCGGTCTACGGCATCGTTAAGAAGCCCAGTATGGTGAAGAAGATCATCTCACTAGGGATTCTAAGCGACACCGTATGCCTTTTAGCTGTCTACATGGGGTTTACAGCTACGTCTCCCCACCCACCACTCTACGCCTCCGGCTACGGAGCTGGTAGAGGAGTCGACCCCGTTGTCCAAGCATTTGTCTTAACGGCGATCGTGATAGCCCTAGCGTTTACCGTGTTCTTAGCTACAATTACCCTCAGGATGTACGAGGTTGCGAATTCAACCGATCTACATGAGTTGCTAAAACTCGAGATAGCGTCTGAGGAAATAGAGCAGCTGGAGGAATGAAGAGTTTGCATGGATTATCACAGGTACTAGGCTTTACTCCTCTAGTACCGGTTGCTGCTGCAACGCTTATACTACTGATCTATGTTCTAAAGCTAAGGGATAGAACCCTGTATAATTTAGTGCTTCTCGTTGGCTCTAGCCTAACCGCGGCGTCTACACTAGTAGTACTAAGCGAGACTATCTACGGAGGCTTTGCGTGGTACTGCTTCGGTGGATGGGGTGCTCCACTAGGGATCTGCTACTACGCCGACGAGCTGAGCGCTTATTACGCCGCAGTAACTAGCGCTGTTTTCACCGCTGTAGCAGTATATGCTGTCTGGTACTCGAGGCACGTAAAGCACACCGCCCTACTTTATGTTCTGCTACTGCTTCACTTAAGCGGATTACTAGCAGTATACTATACGGTTGATCTATTCAACTTATTTGTCTCACTAGAGCTAGTGGGTATAACTGGGTATAGCCTCGTATCGTTCTACCACTACAGGGCTAAAGCGCTAGTAGCTGCAGCTAGATACGCTGTGGCTGGAGGCCTTATGACCACTTTCCTCCTACTAGGCGTACTCCTAATCTATACCGCCACCGGCGCTGTCAATATCGGCGTACTCGGAGCTAAGCTATCCGTAGCATGGTCTCCCCCCGATCAGATGGGGTTTTTCAATAAAAACCTCTACGCTGACACGAGCCTAGTTATAATAGCTATTGCAATGATCCTATGGACAGCTCTATTCATATCGGCTATCTTTCCAAACCACTTCTGGCTACCGGATGCACACAGCGAAGCCCCAGTACCTGTGTCGGCGGTGTTGTCGGGTTTAACTACTGCGATGGGGTTCTACGTACTAGCAAGGATAGCCTATACTGTCCTCGCAGAAAGCGTATTAGCAGGTTTTCTCTCCACGCTACTCCCCGTTATCGGCTTCCTCGGTATAGTGAGCGTTTTCTATGGAGCGATTATGATCGGGGTAGAGGACGACGTTAAGAGGATCTTAGCGTACAGCACTATACTTAACAATGGCTACATCTTAATGGGGTTAAGCCAGGGTACGGCTCTAGGTATAGCCGCCTCGCTATACCACATTCTAAACCATGCTGTAGGAAAAGCGCTCGCATTCCTGTGTATAGGGTATATGGTGAGAAGGTATAGGACTAGGAACATATATGCTCTAGAAGGAGCGGGGAGAGCCCAGCCAATAGTAGGTAGCGTACTCGCTTTCGCTCTCTTACACTTGATAGGGGTTCCACCAACCAGCGGGTTCTTCGGCAAGTTCTACCTATTTAAAGCATTTATAGATGCTGATAACCTAGCATACGCACTAGTAGTTATAGCGGGCTCGGTTATATCGGCGTATGGGTACATCAGGGTAATGGAGCACACAGTATATGTTTCTAAACCCGAGATCGTTGGGAAAGAGCACTTATCAATAATAGTGACTATAACGCTTACGACTCTTTCAACCGTAATACTCTTGCTCGGAATAGCTAATCAGTGGGTAATAGACTACCTTACATATACGGCTTCGACACTAGTACTTGACAGCACTGTATATATTGAGAGAATATACGGTCTATGCCAGAGCCTACTAAGCACTATTAGTTATCCCTAGCACAGCCAGCCATACGCGGTCTCCAGGTACTTTAGAGCTATATGAACCCCTACTAGAAGCACTTCATACAAATGCTGTTTAGAACGCATACTTCACAGCGCGGCTTCCTAGCTTTACAGACTTCTCTAGATAGATCCAGTACTCCTAGGTTGAAGTCCAAAGCTAGATCAGCACTACTCGGCAACAGGCTCAAAGCTAATAAGCGTAGACTATCGTAGAGTTCCAAAGCCTTCTACTACTATGGAATTAATAGGTAACGCTTAAAGCACTCATTACTCTACTTATCATAATCAACAACGACTTAACACTTGGTCCTGGCCTAAGCTAGTGATGAGTCAGCGGGGACTGATAGGTGAAGAACCCACCCTTTGCTGATAGCTGTGGAACGAGCCTTTCCAGCGTCAAAGCTATGTCTCTACATATGTTCATCCTGTTATCCTATGGTTTAGCTCTAGTAGTAGATGTTGTACTGTACCTAGTTTACAGTACGAAGAACTATACTGGGTACTTCTGTAAAACTGTTGTGGGGACTAGCTAGAATACATAGCCCAGCAGTAGCCTCTGCAGCGGCGTTTAGATACGTAAGGCTTGAGCTAAAATGGTCTATACGCGATTGCTTTAGAGGGAGGCCAGGGTATAGCGTTCTTCTCTCTAGCCCCTCTAGTCTTCTACGTTGCTCTATGGGTATCTACGTGTTATCCGTATTGACAACCAGGTTATTCTATATCAAAGCTCTAGCAAATGCCCTCCAAGTATCTAGACAACACATACCCCATAGCGCGTTATCAGCTGTACTGGTGATCCAGCTAGTACTAGGCTAGTCTCTGCAGTAACTATTAGCGCCTCGTGCGCGCTAGGTGAAGAGATAGTATGGAGGTGTTTTCCCTACAATCTACTCGGTGGAAGCCCCCGTTTCCTACTACGGTGTGCGGGGCTTCTGGCACTTCTCGACAACCGTCTTCCTAGGATACAATTACCCCACAATCGGGACTTTGGGAATAACGTTCTATACGCTCCTCCTGACCCCGTAAGCGCCGTCATGGTGATACTAGTTGATAGCGCGTCATCCGCGCTACTGGCTGTATCGTTTCAAAAGCCCTAAACGCTTTGTAGTCTCTCACCGCTACATCGGCCCCTCTAAAGCCTAGGCTTAGAGAAGTACTAGCTGGTCTTGGAGCGCTCGGCGCGCTTTCCTGGACTGCAATAGCTATTCTGCTCTACGCGTTCGAGCTAGTACTCGGGGAGCAGAGCACGGAAACACTAGCTGTAGAAGGGCTTAAGCCAAGTAAGCGAGAACAAGGGCTATTATGATGAGAGCTACTCCTACTAGGAATTCTATCGCGTTAGCGTTGTTTCTAAGCCAGTTAGCTATCCTCTTCTCGCGCCCCATAACCGCTACTAGCACGAACAGCAGAATTAGGGGCGTTACAAACACTACGTTGTATAGCATGATAGCCGGGATCGCTATGAACTCTGGGAAGTCTTTGAGGAAAGCTATGAATAGTACGAGGGGGCCGGAGGTACATGGGAGGAGGAATATAACTGATATGCTGGATAGTACTAAGGCTACAAAGTACTTATTACCCATGAGCTTGTTCAAGAACCCTAACCTCTCGCACCACTCGCACTTTAGAGAAGGCATTCTCTCCCTACCCGACCTAACGATCGTGTATATACCTATAGCTAGAGCTAGAGCTATGAACACTATCCTCGGTATATACGCTGCAACTACTAGTAGCCCCATAGCGAGAGCGAGATAGCCTACATATATTACCATGATAAACAGTACAGGGGGTCCATACAGCCTCTTAGTACTGCTTAAACACGTAGCTAGAAAGGCGAAGTATAGCATTAGTGTGCAGGGGTTTACAGAGTCTAGGAGTCCTAGCACTAGTGCAGCCGGCATAACGTTTAGTATCGAGACTTCGAGTTCCGGCTTCTCGGGCTCCGTTTCGCACCCGCGGCGCAGATAGTATTCGATGAACTCTCTATGGGTTTTATTACCTAGCTCTATGTATCCAGCCAGCGTAGTACCACTAGGCGACACCAAGTATATGGGGATCCTGTTCTCGCTGTTAGTCTTCATTAGCTGCTCGAAGAAGCTAGCGTTCTCGTACTCTCCTATAACTAGAGCTGATACAGTACCATTGTACACGACAAATATCGCTGGGATGTACCCAGGAACTCCTAGACGGACCAGCTCGCTGTACTTCTCGCTACAAGTATGGTCCTTGTATATCTCGCATGCGAAGAATCTTTGTTCACCGAAGGATTCTATGAGGAACTCCTTCATAGCTCTACAGTGTGGACAAGCATCTGCACCGAACATGTAGAAGTATGACGTATTGCTATCCGTAGCGCTTACGATGAGCCAAGCCGTAAATCCTAAGAACAGGGATGCTAAGAGCAGGAGGTGGTAGGTCATTCTCAGTACTTGGCCCAAAGCCCTCACACATACTACTTAATGAGCCATTATCCACGATTAAAAGCTTTACCTCTTATTTATCTTATCCGTACTCACGGCTTATCAAGCACTCCATCTAGTGAACACGTTTTATTATAGTGTTAATCATAATGCTTTTATACTAGATCAATTATTCTGATAGCTTGACCGAGTAGCAAGGTCCTAGTATGTCTGCACCAATACGATGTACACTACTTTTTGGACTCCACTCTGCTAAACGAGGGGCCTTGCAATGCTGTTCTCTTTTGGAGTACCCGATTTAGACAAGTTATATGGAGAGGCTTTGGAGGAGAAGACAACTATAGTCATAGCGGGTCATCCAGGATCCGGTAAGACCACGCTGGCCTCGATAATATGCTTTAAGAACGCGGTTAACGGCAATAGGTGTCTCTACATAGGGCTACAGGAAGATAGAGATAAGGTATATGGTAGGATGAGGAAGCTAGGAGTAGATCTAGAGAGAGCTGAGGAAAAAGGCATCTATAAGTTCGTAAAGTTACCGATAACGCGTTCTATTACGGACTTAGCTGAATGGATTATCCGGCTTGTATCCGAGTATAAGCCTAAGATATTAGTAATAGATCCTGTAACCGCAGTGCTGGAAGTAATAGACGAGAAGAGCCAGCGTGGATGGCTTCAGAACTTCTTCTACGAGCTCTCTAGTACCGTAAAGGGATTAACAGTACTAGTAGCTGAAACTCCACCATGGAGCAAAGGCATAGAGCCTAGTAAGATAGAGTTCATAGCTGATGTGATCATAGTGCTCAAGCACAGGGTTGAGAGAGGACTAGTTGTTAGAACGCTAGAGCTTAAGAAAGCACGTAGCTCTGCACTACTGTTAGCAGAGATCCCGTTTACCCTAGTCGAGGGACGGGGTCTACAGGTATATCTTCCACCGATTATACCGGATATACCTGCAGAGCTGGAAGAGCTTAGTCTGCCGTGCAAGAGTCTGGCAGAGTCTGTACCCGGGCTAAAAGGCGGTTTAGGTAGGGGTAGAGTAGTCTATGTATCTTATCCGCCCGAAGCACGTGGTATAGAGCCTCTAATCCTTGCTTTGTTCCTAGCTATAGCTAACAACACTAAAGTACACTATATTAGCTACCGAGTTTCGCCTAGCTCTATGCGGGAAGACATAAAGAGAAATCTGTGCAAGCTAGGGGTAGATGGGGACGTAGCCGAGGAGGTTCTGGAGGAATATGCGGCGTTCCATAGTACAAACCCGTTCGCACGCACAGCGCCAGAGCTGTATGTTGGTTTAGCTAGGCTCGTTGAGAGAGAAGACACGGGTATTATAGTGATCCATGCAGCCGATCTCTACGCGTTAGCTCTCGGGGAAGACTTTGTTCCAACCTACTATAATACTGTGAACTACGCGAAGAAGCTGGGTAAGAGCCTAATAGCCGTGGCCTCGAGGATAGATGCACGAATACATAGAGTGCTATCTAGGCTTGCCGATGTGGTGGTGAACGTAAGAGTTGTTAGAAGGCTTGCGTGGAGCTATGCTAGAACAGTCTATGTATGGGTTAGAGGAGAAGAGCCTAGAGAGATACCAACCGATGTATTTAATGCATGCTTTGCTGAAGCCGTAGGGATGATTAAGCAGTTGAAAAGCGCTACATAGGAAGTAGCGGTACACTATCGAGATCTACTGCTCTCTGCTCTCCTCGCTTAGCACTCCTTCAAGCATCTCCATGTACTTCGTCCCGTGGTCTGGGAACACCACTACTACGTCGCCTTCTATCGCGCCTTCAGATACTAGTTTATGGGTAGTGTAGGCTACAGCACCAGCGCTCAAACCTATCAGTAACCCGTCTTCTCCAGCTACGCGTAGTACGCCTTGAACCGCTTCTTCTAGCGATACCTCTAGCACTTTATCAACCGCTACGTGGTGGATCCACTTCATCCCTGTCTCTACTCTGCGGATCCCGGGTATGGATGCTCCTTGCTTCGGTTCTACGGCGAATATCTTGACGCTATCACCGTACTTGCTCTTGAAGTAGAATGATATAGCCGATAGATGCCCCGAAGTACCTATTCCACCCACAATGGCATCTGGCGTGAATCCCGCCATTCTTGACTGATAGTCTATCTCTTTCGCGGTATACCTAAAGTGTACGTAGAAGTTGTAGTCGTTCTCGAACTGGTTTAGGTTGACAGCGTTGTCGCGTAGCGCTTCTTCCTTGACCTCGTCGATCACCTCGGTTGTAATAGATGCTTGTTTGCGTACTACGCTGGCCCCCAATGCTTTAAACAAGTAGTCAACGCACTTCTGCGCAGTGCGTGGTAGGTAGAGCTTGGTCTTTATACCGTAGTAGTTGGCTAAGCCGGCTAGAGCTAAGCCTGTATTTGTCGATGTAGCTTCGTATACTACTCTGAGTTTTTCACCGTATTCTTCGAAGGCTTTTACAAGCATGTACCACGCTATTCTATCCTTAACGCTTAGGCTGAATGGATTATACCACTCTAGCTTAGCCCATACAGTTGTGCTCTTGTTTGACAGCGACTTTAGCTTAACGATTGGTGTAGGCCAGTTCCCATAGAGCAGTTTTACCACGTTATCGAAAACTCTCGCTCTACTAGTATTTTCCCTGAACTCCCAGTACGGGTCTAGGAGATCTAGCGGTACTTCTCGCTCGCTCTCATCCCTGGATACAGGGATATACTTTGTACCGAGTACTTTGAGAGCATAGCACACGCTACTATTCCCTATAGCCTCCATCTTATCGTTTACTAGAACAGGCTTTGTCCTCCACTTGGATAGAAGAGGACGAAGCATAGCTAAGGCTTTATTCAACGGCTCTGGCTCGCACTTAACGGTATCTGCCTCAGCTAATTGCATGGCAATCCCTTCTATAACATTGTTATAACGACTACTAATAACCGTTTTGTTAGAAGAGCCTAACAGCAGATAGCATCAGGTTCAAACGCTTTAGGGCTACACTTCGGGGATTCCGGCAAATTTCTCGTAGTAGTCTTCGTAGCCGCAGCGGGGACACTTCACGTACTTACAGTTACCGAACGTTACATATGGACATCCCCCACAGGACATAGCACGCGAATACGATATGTCGAATCTAAAGCCGCACCGCGGACAGCGTAGTAGAGCCACAGCAACCCCCAGCCTAGCCTGCTCCACTCCATAGGTTTAACATAGGCAAGAGAAGCTAATTAAGCTATAGAAAAACTGTTCTTTCCCGGCTAGTCTATGTACCCTAGAGATCGGAGCCTCTCCTTTATCCTCTCTTCATCTTCTGGCGATAGAGATGCCTCAGTTTCTTCTTCCTCCACTATCTGTTCTAGCAGAAAAGTTAAGAACTCGTTGAAGCTGTTAAAACCAGCTTCTCGCCCCCTCTCAACAGCTTTTTCGTAGAGCTCTTTTGGCAACAGTACTTCTACCCTGACCTTATCCTCCGACGCCAAGGCCATACCCCCGCGTATGACTAGTACTAGGCTATTGTCTAGCCTAGACTAAGCTAATTAATGTTGCCTTTAGAGAGAACAGCTACTCTATAAACGGGTTCCCAGCCTCTATAACGGCTCTCGCTACTTCCGGCCTCATCACGTACTCGGGCGGTGTTTTTCCGCGTCTAAGCATATCCCTTATAGCTGTACCGCTTATCCTTATACGGTGTTCTTCCCCGTGGGGACATACTTTCTCGTTCACCATACCGCCGCATTTCTTGCAGTAGAAAGCTTCTCTTATGAACAGCGGAGTTATACCGAGATCCGGGAACTCGTTGAATATAGTCCATGCCTCATAGGGGGCATAGTAATTTCCTACACCTGCATGGTCTCTACCAATAATGATGTGCGTACAGCCGAAGTTCTTCCTCACTATAGCGTGATGTACGGCTTCGCGCGGTCCAGCATAGTGCATGTTCATGAGGAGCCCGGCAAGGACTACTGTGTCTCGGGGATAGTAGTGTTTTATAAGTGCTTCGTAAGCCATGAATATTACCTCGTCGCGGTAGTCTCCAGGCTTCTTCCAACCTATCAATGGGTGGATCAGCAAGCCGTCGGCGAACGTAAGCGCTGCTTTCTGAACGTACTCATGCCCTAAGTGGGGGACATTGCGCGTCTGAAAAGCAACTATACGCTCCCACTTCTTCTCCCTGAAGAGAACACGGGTTTCAATAGGCCATAGCACTCTGTGCTTTACAGGATACTCTATCTCGTTCAAAAGGTCTACTAAGCCTCCTACTAGTAGCTCTTTTCTCTTCATAGTCTTAGCTACTCCTGGATGACGGAGATCAAGGGTTTTATATATGTGTTCAGCGTACTCCCGCTTATCCCATCCGTAGATCTCGTCGATCCTCACAACGGCTACGATGGTTTCACCATGCTTTAGAGCTACGTAGTCTCCCTCCTTAATGCCGCTTATCTCGTCTGGATCGACATCTAGCACCACTGGAATAGTCCAGGGAAGATCGTTTGAAAGCCTCATATCGTGTAGTACGCTTAGATAATCGCTTTGTACCATAAAGCCTTCAAGTGGGCTGAAGACACCATGAGCAATATCTACTACATCAACTGCTCTCTCATAGCTAATACTAAGTACTGGTAGCTCTTCCGCCTCTAAGACCAAGCGATCCCTTTTCTCACCAGTGACTACACGGTTAACTAGCTTACCTCCATGAGGCTTAGGTATCAAGAAGTATCAACCCCTAGCTATATATAGCCTAGTCTACGCAGTTTCTCGAGGATCTTCTCCCTATCCTCATCTGTAAAGGGTTCTTCGTATTTTCTCTCTTCATGAGCAGCAACTATTTCGCGTAGTACGTAAGCTACGTACTGGGATACACTTGTAAAACCTGTTCCCTCGATAAGCTTCTTAATCCTATTATATAGGGTAACGGGTATGGATACCGTTGTATACCTGCCTTCTCTTCTATACTCAGTCACCCTGGGACACCCCGCCGTTAGTTCTACGGTAATGCTTATTAATTATATATAATTAATAAGCATTACCGTAGAACTAACGGCGGGGTGTCCCAGGGTGACTGAGTATAGAAGAGAAGGCAGGTATACAACGGTATCCATACCCGTTACCCTATATAATAGGATTAAGAAGCTTATCGAGGGAACAGGTTTTACAAGTGTATCCCAGTACGTAGCTTACGTACTACGCGAAATAGTTGCTGCTCATGAAGAGAGAAAATACGAAGAACCCTTTACAGATGAGGATAGGGAGAAGATCCTCGAGAAACTGCGTAGACTAGGCTATATATAGCTAGGGGTTGATACTTCTTGATACCTAAGCCTCATGGAGGTAAGCTAGTTAACCGTGTAGTCACTGGTGAGAAAAGGGATCGCTTGGTCTTAGAGGCGGAAGAGCTACCAGTACTTAGTATTAGCTATGAGAGAGCAGTTGATGTAGTAGATATTGCTCATGGTGTCTTCAGCCCACTTGAAGGCTTTATGGTACAAAGCGATTATCTAAGCGTACTACACGATATGAGGCTTTCAAACGATCTTCCCTGGACTATTCCAGTGGTGCTAGATGTCGATCCAGACGAGATAAGCGGCATTAAGGAGGGAGACTACGTAGCTCTAAAGCATGGTGAAACCATCGTAGCCGTTGTGAGGATCGACGAGATCTACGGATGGGATAAGCGGGAGTACGCTGAACACATATATAAAACCCTTGATCTCCGTCATCCAGGAGTAGCTAAGACTATGAAGAGAAAAGAGCTACTAGTAGGAGGCTTAGTAGACCTTTTGAACGAGATAGAGTATCCTGTAAAGCACAGAGTGCTATGGCCTATTGAAACCCGTGTTCTCTTCAGGGAGAAGAAGTGGGAGCGTATAGTTGCTTTTCAGACGCGCAATGTCCCCCACTTAGGGCATGAGTACGTTCAGAAAGCAGCGCTTACGTTCGCCGACGGCTTGCTGATCCACCCATTGATAGGTTGGAAGAAGCCTGGAGACTACCGCGACGAGGTAATATTCATGGCTTACGAAGCACTTATAAAACACTACTATCCCCGAGACACAGTAGTCCTTGCCGGGCTCCTCATGAACATGCACTATGCTGGACCGCGCGAAGCCGTACATCACGCTATAGTGAGGAAGAACTTCGGCTGTACGCACATCATTATTGGTAGAGACCATGCAGGTGTAGGAAATTACTATGCCCCCTATGAGGCATGGACTATATTCAACGAGTTCCCGGATCTCGGTATAACTCCGCTGTTCATAAGAGAAGCTTTCTACTGCAAGAAATGCGGCGGTATGGTGAACGAGAAAGTATGTCCCCACGGGGAAGAACACCGTATAAGGATAAGCGGTACAGCTATAAGGGATATGCTTAGACGCGGAAAAACACCGCCCGAGTACGTGATGAGGCCGGAAGTAGCGAGAGCCGTTATAGAGGCTGGGAACCCGTTTATAGAGTAGCTGTTCTCTCTAAAGGCAACATTAATTAGCTTAGTCTAGGCTAGACAATAGCCTAGTACTAGTCATACGCGGGGGTATGGCCTTGGCGTCGGAGGATAAGGTCAGGGTAGAAGTACTGTTGCCAAAAGAGCTCTACGAAAAAGCTGTTGAGAGGGGGCGAGAAGCTGGTTTTAACAGCTTCAACGAGTTCTTAACTTTTCTGCTAGAACAGATAGTGGAGGAAGAAGAAACTGAGGCATCTCTATCGCCAGAAGATGAAGAGAGGATAAAGGAGAGGCTCCGATCTCTAGGGTACATAGACTAGCCGGGAAAGAACAGTTTTTCTATAGCTTAATTAGCTTCTCTTGCCTATGTTAAACCTATGGAGTGGAGCAGGCTAGGCTGGGGGTTGCTGTGGCTCTACTACGCTGTCCGCGGTGCGGCTTTAGATTCGACATATCGTATTCGCGTGCTATGTCCTGTGGGGGATGTCCATATGTAACGTTCGGTAACTGTAAGTACGTGAAGTGTCCCCGCTGCGGCTACGAAGACTACTACGAGAAATTTGCCGGAATCCCCGAAGTGTAGCCCTAAAGCGTTTGAACCTGATGCTATCTGCTGTTAGGCTCTTCTAACAAAACGGTTATTAGTAGTCGTTATAACAATGTTATAGAAGGGATTGCCATGCAATTAGCTGAGGCAGATACCGTTAAGTGCGAGCCAGAGCCGTTGAATAAAGCCTTAGCTATGCTTCGTCCTCTTCTATCCAAGTGGAGGACAAAGCCTGTTCTAGTAAACGATAAGATGGAGGCTATAGGGAATAGTAGCGTGTGCTATGCTCTCAAAGTACTCGGTACAAAGTATATCCCTGTATCCAGGGATGAGAGCGAGCGAGAAGTACCGCTAGATCTCCTAGACCCGTACTGGGAGTTCAGGGAAAATACTAGTAGAGCGAGAGTTTTCGATAACGTGGTAAAACTGCTCTATGGGAACTGGCCTACACCAATCGTTAAGCTAAAGTCGCTGTCAAACAAGAGCACAACTGTATGGGCTAAGCTAGAGTGGTATAATCCATTCAGCCTAAGCGTTAAGGATAGAATAGCGTGGTACATGCTTGTAAAAGCCTTCGAAGAATACGGTGAAAAACTCAGAGTAGTATACGAAGCTACATCGACAAATACAGGCTTAGCTCTAGCCGGCTTAGCCAACTACTACGGTATAAAGACCAAGCTCTACCTACCACGCACTGCGCAGAAGTGCGTTGACTACTTGTTTAAAGCATTGGGGGCCAGCGTAGTACGCAAACAAGCATCTATTACAACCGAGGTGATCGACGAGGTCAAGGAAGAAGCGCTACGCGACAACGCTGTCAACCTAAACCAGTTCGAGAACGACTACAACTTCTACGTACACTTTAGGTATACCGCGAAAGAGATAGACTATCAGTCAAGAATGGCGGGATTCACGCCAGATGCCATTGTGGGTGGAATAGGTACTTCGGGGCATCTATCGGCTATATCATTCTACTTCAAGAGCAAGTACGGTGATAGCGTCAAGATATTCGCCGTAGAACCGAAGCAAGGAGCATCCATACCCGGGATCCGCAGAGTAGAGACAGGGATGAAGTGGATCCACCACGTAGCGGTTGATAAAGTGCTAGAGGTATCGCTAGAAGAAGCGGTTCAAGGCGTACTACGCGTAGCTGGAGAAGACGGGTTACTGATAGGTTTGAGCGCTGGTGCTGTAGCCTACACTACCCATAAACTAGTATCTGAAGGCGCGATAGAAGGCGACGTAGTAGTGGTGTTCCCAGACCACGGGACGAAGTACATGGAGATGCTTGAAGGAGTGCTAAGCGAGGAGAGCAGAGAGCAGTAGATCTCGATAGTGTACCGCTACTTCCTATGTAGCGCTTTTCAACTGCTTAATCATCCCTACGGCTTCAGCAAAGCATGCATTAAATACATCGGTTGGTATCTCTCTAGGCTCTTCTCCTCTAACCCATACATAGACTGTTCTAGCATAGCTCCACGCAAGCCTTCTAACAACTCTTACGTTCACCACCACATCGGCAAGCCTAGATAGCACTCTATGTATTCGTGCATCTATCCTCGAGGCCACGGCTATTAGGCTCTTACCCAGCTTCTTCGCGTAGTTCACAGTATTATAGTAGGTTGGAACAAAGTCTTCCCCGAGAGCTAACGCGTAGAGATCGGCTGCATGGATCACTATAATACCCGTGTCTTCTCTCTCAACGAGCCTAGCTAAACCAACATACAGCTCTGGCGCTGTGCGTGCGAACGGGTTTGTACTATGGAACGCCGCATATTCCTCCAGAACCTCCTCGGCTACGTCCCCATCTACCCCTAGCTTGCACAGATTTCTCTTTATGTCTTCCCGCATAGAGCTAGGCGAAACTCGGTAGCTAATATAGTGTACTTTAGTGTTGTTAGCTATAGCTAGGAACAAAGCAAGGATTAGAGGCTCTATACCACGTGCTTCGGGCGGATAAGATACATAGACTACTCTACCCCTACCTAAACCGCCTTTTAGCCCGGGTACAGACTCTGCCAGACTCTTGCACGGCAGACTAAGCTCTTCCAGCTCTGCAGGTATATCCGGTATAATCGGTGGAAGATATACCTGTAGACCCCGTCCCTCGACTAGGGTAAACGGGATCTCTGCTAACAGTAGTGCAGAGCTACGTGCTTTCTTAAGCTCTAGCGTTCTAACAACTAGTCCTCTCTCAACCCTGTGCTTGAGCACTATGATCACATCAGCTATGAACTCTATCTTACTAGGCTCTATGCCTTTGCTCCATGGTGGAGTTTCAGCTACTAGTACTGTTAATCCCTTTACGGTACTAGAGAGCTCGTAGAAGAAGTTCTGAAGCCATCCACGCTGGCTCTTCTCGTCTATTACTTCCAGCACTGCGGTTACAGGATCTATTACTAATATCTTAGGCTTATACTCGGATACAAGCCGGATAATCCATTCAGCTAAGTCCGTAATAGAACGCGTTATCGGTAACTTTACGAACTTATAGATGCCTTTTTCCTCAGCTCTCTCTAGATCTACTCCTAGCTTCCTCATCCTACCATATACCTTATCTCTATCTTCCTGTAGCCCTATGTAGAGACACCTATTGCCGTTAACCGCGTTCTTAAAGCATATTATCGAGGCCAGCGTGGTCTTACCGGATCCTGGATGACCCGCTATGACTATAGTTGTCTTCTCCTCCAAAGCCTCTCCATATAACTTGTCTAAATCGGGTACTCCAAAAGAGAACAGCATTGCAAGGCCCCTCGTTTAGCAGAGTGGAGTCCAAAAAGTAGTGTACATCGTATTGGTGCAGACATACTAGGACCTTGCTACTCGGTCAAGCTATCAGAATAATTGATCTAGTATAAAAGCATTATGATTAACACTATAATAAAACGTGTTCACTAGATGGAGTGCTTGATAAGCCGTGAGTACGGATAAGATAAATAAGAGGTAAAGCTTTTAATCGTGGATAATGGCTCATTAAGTAGTATGTGTGAGGGCTTTGGGCCAAGTACTGAGAATGACCTACCACCTCCTGCTCTTAGCATCCCTGTTCTTAGGATTTACGGCTTGGCTCATCGTAAGCGCTACGGATAGCAATACGTCATACTTCTACATGTTCGGTGCAGATGCTTGTCCACACTGTAGAGCTATGAAGGAGTTCCTCATAGAATCCTTCGGTGAACAAAGATTCTTCGCATGCGAGATATACAAGGACCATACTTGTAGCGAGAAGTACAGCGAGCTGGTCCGTCTAGGAGTTCCTGGGTACATCCCAGCGATATTTGTCGTGTACAATGGTACTGTATCAGCTCTAGTTATAGGAGAGTACGAGAACGCTAGCTTCTTCGAGCAGCTAATGAAGACTAACAGCGAGAACAGGATCCCCATATACTTGGTGTCGCCTAGTGGTACTACGCTGGCTGGATACATAGAGCTAGGTAATAAAACCCATAGAGAGTTCATCGAATACTATCTGCGCCGCGGGTGCGAAACGGAGCCCGAGAAGCCGGAACTCGAAGTCTCGATACTAAACGTTATGCCGGCTGCACTAGTGCTAGGACTCCTAGACTCTGTAAACCCCTGCACACTAATGCTATACTTCGCCTTTCTAGCTACGTGTTTAAGCAGTACTAAGAGGCTGTATGGACCCCCTGTACTGTTTATCATGGTAATATATGTAGGCTATCTCGCTCTCGCTATGGGGCTACTAGTAGTTGCAGCGTATATACCGAGGATAGTGTTCATAGCTCTAGCTCTAGCTATAGGTATATACACGATCGTTAGGTCGGGTAGGGAGAGAATGCCTTCTCTAAAGTGCGAGTGGTGCGAGAGGTTAGGGTTCTTGAACAAGCTCATGGGTAATAAGTACTTTGTAGCCTTAGTACTATCCAGCATATCAGTTATATTCCTCCTCCCATGTACCTCCGGCCCCCTCGTACTATTCATAGCTTTCCTCAAAGACTTCCCAGAGTTCATAGCGATCCCGGCTATCATGCTATACAACGTAGTGTTTGTAACGCCCCTAATTCTGCTGTTCGTGCTAGTAGCGGTTATGGGGCGCGAGAAGAGGATAGCTAACTGGCTTAGAAACAACGCTAACGCGATAGAATTCCTAGTAGGAGTAGCTCTCATCATAATAGCCCTTGTTCTCGCTTACTTGGCTTAAGCCCTTCTACAGCTAGTGTTTCCGTGCTCTGCTCCCCGAGTACTAGCTCGAACGCGTAGAGCAGAATAGCTATTGCAGTCCAGGAAAGCGCGCCGAGCGCTCCAAGACCAGCTAGTACTTCTCTAAGCCTAGGCTTTAGAGGGGCCGATGTAGCGGTGAGAGACTACAAAGCGTTTAGGGCTTTTGAAACGATACAGCCAGTAGCGCGGATGACGCGCTATCAACTAGTATCACCATGACGGCGCTTACGGGGTCAGGAGGAGCGTATAGAACGTTATTCCCAAAGTCCCGATTGTGGGGTAATTGTATCCTAGGAAGACGGTTGTCGAGAAGTGCCAGAAGCCCCGCACACCGTAGTAGGAAACGGGGGCTTCCACCGAGTAGATTGTAGGGAAAACACCTCCATACTATCTCTTCACCTAGCGCGCACGAGGCGCTAATAGTTACTGCAGAGACTAGCCTAGTACTAGCTGGATCACCAGTACAGCTGATAACGCGCTATGGGGTATGTGTTGTCTAGATACTTGGAGGGCATTTGCTAGAGCTTTGATATAGAATAACCTGGTTGTCAATACGGATAACACGTAGATACCCATAGAGCAACGTAGAAGACTAGAGGGGCTAGAGAGAAGAACGCTATACCCTGGCCTCCCTCTAAAGCAATCGCGTATAGACCATTTTAGCTCAAGCCTTACGTATCTAAACGCCGCTGCAGAGGCTACTGCTGGGCTATGTATTCTAGCTAGTCCCCACAACAGTTTTACAGAAGTACCCAGTATAGTTCTTCGTACTGTAAACTAGGTACAGTACAACATCTACTACTAGAGCTAAACCATAGGATAACAGGATGAACATATGTAGAGACATAGCTTTGACGCTGGAAAGGCTCGTTCCACAGCTATCAGCAAAGGGTGGGTTCTTCACCTATCAGTCCCCGCTGACTCATCACTAGCTTAGGCCAGGACCAAGTGTTAAGTCGTTGTTGATTATGATAAGTAGAGTAATGAGTGCTTTAAGCGTTACCTATTAATTCCATAGTAGTAGAAGGCTTTGGAACTCTACGATAGTCTACGCTTATTAGCTTTGAGCCTGTTGCCGAGTAGTGCTGATCTAGCTTTGGACTTCAACCTAGGAGTACTGGATCTATCTAGAGAAGTCTGTAAAGCTAGGAAGCCGCGCTGTGAAGTATGCGTTCTAAACAGCATTTGTATGAAGTGCTTCTAGTAGGGGTTCATATAGCTCTAAAGTACCTGGAGACCGCGTATGGCTGGCTGTGCTAGGGATAACTAATAGTGCTTAGTAGGCTCTGGCATAGACCGTATATTCTCTCAATATATACAGTGCTGTCAAGTACTAGTGTCGAAGCCGTATATGTAAGGTAGTCTATTACCCACTGATTAGCTATTCCGAGCAAGAGTATTACGGTTGAAAGAGTCGTAAGCGTTATAGTCACTATTATTGATAAGTGCTCTTTCCCAACGATCTCGGGTTTAGAAACATATACTGTGTGCTCCATTACCCTGATGTACCCATACGCCGATATAACCGAGCCCGCTATAACTACTAGTGCGTATGCTAGGTTATCAGCATCTATAAATGCTTTAAATAGGTAGAACTTGCCGAAGAACCCGCTGGTTGGTGGAACCCCTATCAAGTGTAAGAGAGCGAAAGCGAGTACGCTACCTACTATTGGCTGGGCTCTCCCCGCTCCTTCTAGAGCATATATGTTCCTAGTCCTATACCTTCTCACCATATACCCTATACACAGGAATGCGAGCGCTTTTCCTACAGCATGGTTTAGAATGTGGTATAGCGAGGCGGCTATACCTAGAGCCGTACCCTGGCTTAACCCCATTAAGATGTAGCCATTGTTAAGTATAGTGCTGTACGCTAAGATCCTCTTAACGTCGTCCTCTACCCCGATCATAATCGCTCCATAGAAAACGCTCACTATACCGAGGAAGCCGATAACGGGGAGTAGCGTGGAGAGAAAACCTGCTAATACGCTTTCTGCGAGGACAGTATAGGCTATCCTTGCTAGTACGTAGAACCCCATCGCAGTAGTTAAACCCGACAACACCGCCGACACAGGTACTGGGGCTTCGCTGTGTGCATCCGGTAGCCAGAAGTGGTTTGGAAAGATAGCCGATATGAATAGAGCTGTCCATAGGATCATTGCAATAGCTATTATAACTAGGCTCGTGTCAGCGTAGAGGTTTTTATTGAAAAACCCCATCTGATCGGGGGGAGACCATGCTACGGATAGCTTAGCTCCGAGTACGCCGATATTGACAGCGCCGGTGGCGGTATAGATTAGGAGTACGCCTAGTAGGAGGAAAGTGGTCATAAGGCCTCCAGCCACAGCGTATCTAGCTGCAGCTACTAGCGCTTTAGCCCTGTAGTGGTAGAACGATACGAGGCTATACCCAGTTATACCCACTAGCTCTAGTGAGACAAATAAGTTGAATAGATCAACCGTATAGTATACTGCTAGTAATCCGCTTAAGTGAAGCAGTAGCAGAACATAAAGTAGGGCGGTGTGCTTTACGTGCCTCGAGTACCAGACAGCATATACTGCTACAGCGGTGAAAACAGCGCTAGTTACTGCGGCGTAATAAGCGCTCAGCTCGTCGGCGTAGTAGCAGATCCCTAGTGGAGCACCCCATCCACCGAAGCAGTACCACGCAAAGCCTCCGTAGATAGTCTCGCTTAGTACTACTAGTGTAGACGCCGCGGTTAGGCTAGAGCCAACGAGAAGCACTAAATTATACAGGGTTCTATCCCTTAGCTTTAGAACATAGATCAGTAGTATAAGCGTTGCAGCAGCAACCGGTACTAGAGGAGTAAAGCCTAGTACCTGTGATAATCCATGCAAACTCTTCATTCCTCCAGCTGCTCTATTTCCTCAGACGCTATCTCGAGTTTTAGCAACTCATGTAGATCGGTTGAATTCGCAACCTCGTACATCCTGAGGGTAATTGTAGCTAAGAACACGGTAAACGCTAGGGCTATCACGATCGCCGTTAAGACAAATGCTTGGACAACGGGGTCGACTCCTCTACCAGCTCCGTAGCCGGAGGCGTAGAGTGGTGGGTGGGGAGACGTAGCTGTAAACCCCATGTAGACAGCTAAAAGGCATACGGTGTCGCTTAGAATCCCTAGTGAGATGATCTTCTTCACCATACTGGGCTTCTTAACGATGCCGTAGACCGCTATAGCTATGTTAACGATCATCGACACAGCTATGATGTTTAACGCTATGAGCGTGTTCAAATAACCCTCTCCCTATACCCTCCTATGATCACGACTAGTAGTAGTACTATGAGGCCGCACGCGATAACAATGTACTCTATTAAGTCGTACACTAGGATCGACCCCGATACCCAGTGCTCTCCATCCCAGAATAGGAATCCGTGGAGAGAGCCGGGCTTTGCTTGGTTCTGCAGAATATAGCCTGGAGCCCTGGTGAAGAAGCCTACTATAGCCCACTTACTGGACGCGATGAGGAGTAGGAGAGTAGCTAAGCCGAGTAGGCACAGTATTAGCTCGTGCTTTATAAACCTACCTACTAGAGACTTTAGAGAGTATATCGTGGTAGCCGCTATAACGACTGCTGCTAGAAGAGCTCCTCCCTGGAACCCCCCACCCGGCGTTATATGGCCTCTTGCTACTAGTGAAGCGCTTACAGCGGTAGCCATCACGATCTGGATCTTAGCCGTGCTCTGGAGGATAACAGATAGTCTGTGCCTACTGAGCTCGGCTTCACCTAGGTACTCGTGGTATAGGTTTAGAGCAAATATTGTGGCCGCTATGAACACTATGGTTTCGTATAGAGTGTCTAATCCCCTAAAGTCCCATACAACAGCTGATACATATGCTGGAGCAAACGCTGAATAGGGATTATCCGGGTTATAGGCTAGCTCTTCAACCAGTTCTTTGAGTAAGCGCTTACTAGCTGTAAGCGGTATAGCTAGCTCCCCCATTAACCCTAACAAGGCCGAGAGAGCAGTAATACCGGCTACTATTAGCAGAGCTATGCCTAGCTCTCTACGTCTAGACCTCAATAATACCACCTAGGCGGGTTTGAGACCAGCTAGCTCAGCAGATAGACCGCTAGCAGAGCTAGTAGGGTTAGTATCGATACAGCTAGGGATAACGTGTAGTAGTCTTCGTATAGCTCGATATATCTCGTTACTCTAACCTTAGCCTTACTGTAGTAAATTATCGCGGGCCGTATAAATAGCTTCTCTACACTGCCTAGAATAGCGTGGGTGCGTGCTTCAAACCCTCTCCAGAACAGTAAGCCTAGGATAACAGCTATAGGAGTAGCTAGTAGGGATACACCCACTATTAGGATCTCTTCGAGTAGAGTCAGGGGAGGTAAACTAGGCAGTTCTCTGACAATGACTACGAAGGGATAAAAGGATACATATTGCTCTATTCCAGTCTCAACAGTGTAGAACGATGTTAAGCTATTTATGAACGGTATGAGTAGTGCAGGGTTTAAGCATATAACGTTGATTACTAGGGGGAGGGCGGCCGATAGGGCGATCCACTGAGGGATCCTTCTCTCCCCCATGCCCCCTTCCCGGTTATTGCTAGAGAACCGCGTAAATACGGGGTACATGAACTTAGCTGTATACATTGATGTAAGTAGTGTTGAGAACAGAGCGATCGATACGTCTGCTATATACGTTAACTGTACTCTTAGAAGAGCTGTATGTATCATAGTCTTAGCCAGGAATCCCAGGCTCGGCGGAAGCCCTATGAGCATTAGACAAGCTATAGGTAGTAGCGCTTTAATAGGCCTGTATTTCTCTAATCCTCTACCAAGCAGATTTATTCTCCGCGTACCACTTGCTTCCTCTACTATTCCTGAGAAGAGGAATAGCGTAGACTTAGCTACGCTGTGGCTAACCATGTAGAGCATTGCTGAGCTTAACCCTATAGCCCCGGCTAGAATAGCTTCATAGCTACCATAGTGTATAGCAGTAGCTAGCGCTAAAGCCATGTATCCATTACTAGCTACAGTGCTCCACGCGAGTAGCCTCTTCTGATCGGTTTGAGCTAGAGCTGAAAGCCCTCCATATATAATGCTTGCAAGCCCTGTGAAGAGGAGTGTGTAGTACAGGATGTAGCTATAGCTTTTAGCCAGGGGCATGAATAGGAGCAGTCCGTAGAATCCTACGTTAACGATGTATCCGCTGAGCAGTGCTGAAACAGGAGCTGGTGCTTCGGAGTGTACGGGGGGTAGCCATCCGTGGAACGGGAACAGGCCAGCTTTTACGAGAAAGCCTATGAGCATTAGTGCTAATCCCAACCCAGGGGCTACAACTATATAACCGTTAGTAGCGAGTATGCTCTCGATATCGGTGTATCCTGTTAAGCTTATGAGCGTAGCTATGCCGATCAACACGAACGTACTAGCAGCTAGATCTACCATCAGGTATATTCTACCAGCTACCCTCGAGTGATGTCTCTGCACATCCGATGCTATCAGCATACTCGCTACTAGCGTAGAGGCTTCTAGGAGTACTATGAACCCTATGAGGCTAGATACTTGAACTATTAGTAGCTGGATACCCAGTAGTAGAAGCAATGTAAACCAGTAGTGCGATCTACTGATGGTATGGGAATCCAGCTCTACGTACCAGGCGCTATAGAATACAACCGCTATCCCTACTAGGGATAACGTCAAGATAAACACGATGTTCAGAGAACCCCATAAGAGCGTAATGGTGAGCCCAGGGAAGACCTCGTAGTATACATACTCGTATAGAGGATTACTCCGTAGGAAAAGAGCAGACGCCGATGCTGAGAGCGATACTAGAAGAAGAGAAGCGGCTACGTAGGGTATAGCTCTCTGCATTCTCCGAGCTACAAGAGCTACGAATCCCAGGGAGATAGTCAGTAGAGCTACATAGAATACTAGAAGGCTCCGCATACTCTACTCCACGGTACACAGCAATTTTAAAGTTTAGGGTTCACCTCTTTATATGCTTGTATGATTTTATATGGATGGTCATTGGTTCATCTTTGGGAGACCCGCTCTTCGGTCGGGTTTCATCCGTCATTGAGCGGGTGCCCCCAGACCCTGGGCTGGGGGCTAGATGTTTAAGCGCCTTAAGGTAGATATTCATTGCTCCAATAGTATCTCTATCTGTCATGAACCCGCATCTAGGACACGTTGCTAGTCTACGGTTATAGACTAGTTTCGCTTCACACCTTGGACACATTGCTGAGGTATCTTTAGAATTAACGAATACTATTGGTACATTGTACTCTATAGCCTTAGTCATAATTGCTAGTTGTAGCTTACGGTAAGCGAATCTCGACAGCTTATCAGCTAGACTAGAAGATTTCTGCGAAGAGTTAAACCATAGCCTCTCAAGGTCTTCAAGAACGATAGTACTTCTAGTTCTTTTAGCTTTAATGACTATGTACTTAGCGAACTTCCTACACCAATCGACAACAATGTTTCTTGAGCGTCTATGCAGATTCCTTATAATCCCTAGCCATTTATCGTTACGTCTCCAAGCATAGCTATGTCTCTTCTGCACCTCTTCAGCAAGGTGTTTAAGATATAGTGCTTCAGTAAATCTAGTACTTACTCTTCTTACCTTCCTGCCATTATATACAGCTATCTTCTTGAGATTAACGTCGAGAGAAATCAGTCTTCTCGCCCCATATGGTTTATATACCCATCTGAAAGGTATGCTTATCCATATTCTTCCCTGTTTATCAATGCTTACTATGACCTCGTACCATTTGCGACAAATGAACTTCTTCACATAGTCTCTACGATGTAGTAGTTTTATCTTGAACTCTTTATTCCTAAGCTTTACTACGACTAGCTGGTTTTCTAAATCTACCTTAGCATCGTATTTGTCTACCCTAGCCGATAGTTTTCTTAAGATTGGTTTCTTCCCATTGTTTTCCCTAGCTGATTTAGCTAGTGCTCTAGCGTACTTGTATATTTGTTTGCATTGATGGGCTCTAAAACCCTGCTCACGGAGTATTTTGTAAAACATCTGGTGTAGTTGGTTAATGCTTGGTATCTTATCTAGCTCCCATAGGGCATCTATAACGTGTTGTATTGCTTTCATAGTTAAGTATAGTTCCTCTCTTAGCTCTTCGGGAGAGCCTTCAACAAGAACTCCTTGAGATTTTAGGGTTACCATATACTCTCCTCGGGGAACCACCCAAATTTCATGGGTGGTCTTCTCCCTCATCGGAGTTTTCGCCTCATATATATTCTTTCTGGAGTCAGTTTTTCGCTATGTTATAGTATTGGTGGGAGTATGAGTATAGTCTACGTGTTTGAAGCCAAGATAATAAGCTATGGACGTGGAAGATACATCATATACCCACCCAAACAATATCAAGAAAAACTAAGGAAACACCACGGAAAGAAAATCAAAGTCATAGCAATAATCGAAGAAGACGCCTCATGAAGAACATATAAAAACATGTACAATCATATAAACTTTGCTACGGCTAGAGGCTGGTGGCATAGCTCTATACTTCCGTAGGGTTTTTGGCTACGTATTCTAGTGTAAGAGCCCTTCTCTCCTCAGTATGCTCCTAGCCGCTATAACTCCTGTAGCGGCTGCTACGTTTATTCCACGGGAAAGACCTGCTCCATCGCCTGCTACAAATATGTTTTCCAGCGTTGTCTCAAGCTCTTTACTGGTGACCGCTCTCACGCTGTAGAACTTTATCTCTGGAGCATATAGTAGTGTCTGGTTGGAGGCTACGCCTGGCATAATAGTGTCTAGTCTATGCATAGCTTCGATTAGATTAGCTACGACTCTATATGGTAGAGCCATGCCTATATCGCCTGGTGTAACGTTTTTGAGCGTTGGCTCGATCGTGCTCCTATCTATTCTATCCCAGGTACTCCTCCTACCCGCTTCTAGGTCCCCGAATCTCTGTATAAGCGGTTTCCCTCCTCCAAGCCTTGTGGCTAGGCCAGCTATATACCTACCATAGGCTATAGTATCCTCTAGGGGATCTGTTAGCTTGATCGTTACGAGTAGGGCGAAGTTCGTATTCTTAGACTTAATCTCTGCATATGATTCACCGTTAACAGCTACTACCCCGTTTTCGTATCTTTCCTCGAGCACGAAGCCATAGGGATTTGCACAGAACGTTCTAACCTTGTCGTCGTAAACCTTAGTGTACATGATGAACTTTGGATCCCTGATCACGCTGGTTATAGGCTCAGCGATATATGCGGGGATCTCGACTCTTACCCCTATATCGAGGGGTCCTGGCTCTACCTCTATGCCTCTACGTGCAGCTAGGTCGGCGAACCAGGATGCACCGCTTCTACCTGGAGCTAGCACTACATACCTAGTACTCAGTATCCCTTGATCCGTTTTAACCCTTACAGTTCTCCCACTACGCTCTAGATCGAGCGCTCTCGTTCTGAGGTAGAACCTAACGCCTCTCTCCTCGATCCGCTTGGCAATACTCTCTACTACACGTGGAGTATTCTCGCTACCTATGTGTCTCTGCGGAGTCGGTATGAACTTAGCGCCAGCTTTTGCCGCCAGCCTCTCGAGCTCGCTTGTTCTATCGCTTGGAGGCATGTAGAGTCTATCGCACGGTGCCCCGTGTTCAACGAATATCTTGTCAACATAGCCTATCAGCTCTTCCGCCTCTCTCCAGCTTCCTACGAGCTTGTGGAGCTCTCCTCCAACATCTGGTCTCAAGTTTATTGTTCCGCTACTGAGAGCTCCTGCCCCACCTACTCCATGTAGGATATGGCATGGTTTACAGCCTACGCATTTCTGTACGGCATCGTAACTAGTCCTCTGGGATCCTGTTAACGGACACCTCCTCTCGCTAGCTCTAGCCCCTCTTTCGACAACGGCTATTCTCAGCCTACCTCTGCTCTTCTCGGCTAGCTCGTATGCTGCAAAGAGGCCTGCGGGACCAGCACCAATCACTACTACATCGTACTCCAACCCCTTACCACCTACAACAATCCATAGTCTCTTCTACGGTCAATCATGTGCTCTGAGTCCTCGCCTGTGCTCACGAGTGTTACTGGTATACCTAGCTTGTCCTCTAGCTCTTCGATCCACTTCCTAGCCTCTTTAGGGAGCTTATTCCACTCCTTTACGCCGCGCGCTTCGGGAAACAGAATGTCGATCTTCGTCAGCGCTGCCTGTGTAGCACTGTTGAGTACTATAGCTCTCCTAGCTAAGTCTACGCTGAAAGGCGCTACCCGCCTTAACCTCCCAGTAACACTTGCTCTCTCAACCATGCCCTTCTTCTCGGCTTCATCGACAGGTATTTCTCCTGGTAGAGGCCCTTTACCAACACGGGTTATATAGGACTTGAACACTACTATTACCTCATCCACTCTCTTAGGCCCAACCCCTATCTCGGATATAAAAGCCGACGCAGTAGTATCGCGGCTAGTCACATAGGGATAAGTACCGTGGTACAAGCTTAGGAAAGTACCTTGCGTCCCCTCAACTAGGACTTTCTGCCCCTTATCTAGTGCTTCATTAACTATATTGGGTGCGTCGCCCAGCATATCCTTCAACACAGGATAGTCTTCAGCCAGCTTTAGTCTACGTAGAACACGGTCTGCCATAGCCGCTCCAACTCCTTGAAGCGTAGAACCTATAACTCCCGAGAGGTGTTGGCTTCTTCTCTCCATATTTACGTGCTCCTCGCTTATGATCCCCGTCCTATAGTCTACTACGACTCTACCGCGAGCATTAGTTTCATCTATTTCTTTAAACAGTACGTCCAACCTGGTGAGAGCACCGGGAGGTATAAGGAGCCTAGCTCTCTCGTATAGAAATGCTGAGGACAGTGTTCTCAGCTTCCATATCCTACCCCGGTAAACTACTGTATGTCCCGCGTTAACCGCTCCACACCTAATAGCTATATCTGGTCTATCTACTAATCCTAGGTAGGATGCCACCTTCCCCTTTCCTTCATCACCGAAGAATCCTCCAACAATCACCACAAGCATATGATCACCTCTTTCCAAGGACGTTTTCAGCATAGGATAGCGCTCTATCTATAAGCTCTCTATAGCTACCTAGGTAGTTTTCATAGTTAAAGCACTCGTATGCATCGCTGCTATCCAGCTTTGACGAGAGATCGCTCTCTCTAAACACCTCTAGGAAATCCCTTCTCTCATCTAAAGATCTACGGACTAGTAAAGAGAGAGCTCTATGTGCTTCGTGTCTAGGCATACCGCTTTTCAGAACAAGTTTCACCATTAAGCACTCCGAAGCTATTACTCCTCTTAACAGCTCTAGGTTCCTCTTGATAGCCTCTCTATTAATCCTAATTGATCCGAGGACTTTCTCCGTATCTATCAGCATCTGATCAGCTACTAGTAGAGTGTGTGGTAGTAGTAGTCTCTCACAGCTACTATTACTCAGGTCTCTTTCGTGCATGGTAACTATATTCTCTAGAGCTGATACCGCTAAACCGCGTAGGATTCTGGAGAGCCCCGAGATCCTCTCAGCTACTACCGGGTTGTTCTTGTGCGGCATAGTACTGCTCCCGATCATCTTCGGGGCGATAACTACTTCTCCTATCTCCGGTCTAGCTAGCTCCCTGATCTCTAGGGCTAGCCTGTCTAGCTGACTAGCGAGGATGGAGAGATTAGCTACGAGCTCTGCATAGCCGTCGCGCGGAGCGATCTGAGTCGTGATAGAGTGTGGTTCCAAACCGAGCTCTCTACATGCAGTTCTCTGTACAATTAATCCCTTTTCTCCCCAAGCAGCCATAGTGCCTACGGCGCCGGAAATCTTGCACCTAACCAGCCTCTTCCTAGCTTCTACGATACGCTCGTAGCTTCTAGCGAGTTCATATACATAGTTCGCGAACTTGAATCCCAGGGTTATTGGTAGAGCGTGCTGTCCATGAGTTCTCCCAATACACACGAGGTCTCGGTACTCTCTAGCTAAAGAGGCTATCTTCGCGATCACCTTGGCTAGCCTATCCAGTAAGAGGTCTAGTGCTTCGCGGAGTACTAAAGCCCAGGCAGTATCGATGACATCGTTGCTCGTAACGCCTAAGTGGACGTAGCGCCCGCAAATACCGCTGTGCTCTGCAAGGAGAATAGCTAGAGACGCTGTATCGTGTCCCGTTTCCCTCTCCATCCTGTCTACGTCTTCAACTGCTACTCGAGCCCCGGCTTTCTCCACTTCCTCGCTACAGCCTCTAGGCGCAAACCCGGCTTCCTCTAAACTCCGCATAACTGCTTTCTCCACATATACCATCTTGTTTAGAAGGTTCTCTCTAGACAAGAGGTTCCGCATCTCCCCTGAACCGTACCTGTAGCTTAGTGGGCATACAGAAGCCAATAGTTCTCCCCACGACTTACTAGGCGGTACTACCCGTATAAACAGACGAGCGGATCAAGCCGTTTAGTGCAGGGCTTTTAGTAGAACTAAGCGGTCTCCGCGTTTAAGCATGGTATCCGGTCCTGGGAGGAATACGCTGTGCTCACCTCTTACTAGCAGTAGCGCTTTATACTTTTCTTTCGTCTTCCCACCAAGCATAAGCTCGAGCTCCTCAACAGTAATACCTTCTTCTCTATCACTTACAACATGCTCTACTAGGTCTGCGTAGCCTCTCGCAGTCGATACCTCGGTTAAGAAGTTCACTACAAGGGGTTCGAACACCGATGAAGCCGCGAGCCTGCCGAGCATCCTACTAGATAGAATATAGTCTACTCTAAGCTCGTGCAGAAGCTCTCTTGTTTCCTCCGATGACACTATAGCGGTTATACGTGCTTTTTTGTTAAGCTTCCTCACGAGAAGGGAGAGGTGTAGAGCCTTGTCGTCGTCTTCAAGACAGAGTATTACGTGTTTAGCGTGTTCTACACCAGCTCTCTTCAGAGTGTCCTCGCTGTAATCCCCTACGACGTAGTCTACTGGTAGCGGGTTCTTAGGCATTTCGCCTTTAACCCATCCAGTAACTGTTTCCAGCCTGTTCTTAACTAGCTCATCAACTACCTCGGCGCAAGAACCACTATCACCAATTACCAGTATCTGTTTCTTCATCTTACCAAGCCCCATCAGGTTCTTCAACATATTAGATAGGAATGCATCGGCTATAACGGATATCGTTAAGGTATATACCACTATACCCATTACAGCAGCTACAGATGCTACAGCGTATCCCAGCTCTGTTCTAGGAGTAACGTCTCCATAGCCTATAGTAGACATAGTTATCAGCGCCCAGTACATCGATAGATAGAAATCTACATCAGCGCGTCCACCTATAACGCTCTCCACATAGTAGAACAGGGATGCGTTGAAAAACAGAGTTGTTACAAAGAATATTACTACTATCAGGACCTTCTTCTTGGAAAGCCTCATCAGCATTTTCCTAATCTTGTAAAAGACTACGACAACCGACAACAGCTACACCACCAAGTAATTGGCACAGCTATACCTTATCCTAATAGGTATTGCGTGTTGTATTTATTCTTGAGGGCTCTTGCCTCATCTAGAGCGGCTAAAATAAGCTACTAACCCGGTAGAGCTGTTTGGTAGCTCTACAGCGAAGGCTGGTCAGCAAGTAGTGTTGAATAGTACTAGTTTTATATGGCATCTTGCGTAGATCCGTATAGGGGCGGGCCCTAGATACCATCTAACGTGGAGGCTTGGTAGAAAAAACACTGCGGGTTTAGAGCATATGGCTTCAAGCCTATACACACTAGTCTACTTAACGCTTATGGTCTCGCCCTCGGGTGCTCTGAGCCCACGTCCTCTAACTATAGCGACTATAGCGATCGGCTCAAAGCAGGGGTTTAAAGGAGGCCTCCTAGTAGCTCTTGGGCACATGCTCGTAGAGCTACCTTACATAGCAGTACTATTTTATTTTATGTCTCAAGTAGAAGCTGTACTCACCGGGGTTTTCGGCGATCTCCTAGTAGCTAGCGGATCACTTGTACTATTCTACTTCGCAGTACTGCTGGTTAGAGACTCCTTGAGAGGATCCTGGCTAGAAGGTAGTGCTAGTAGTAACAGTTCTCTACTCAGAAACCCCGTAGTAGTCGGCATAGCTTTTACCGGTCTAAACATATGCTTCCTGCTATGGTGGCTGAGCATAGGCTTCACCCTTATATCGCTACTAGCTGGAACAGGGATTCTTGGAATCCTAGTCATGTACTCCAGCCATGTATGGATGGATTTCCTGTGGCTAGGTTTTGTAGCTGGCTTGGCTAGGAAAGGGCTGAGAGTGATGAGTAGCAAGAGGTACAAAGCGCTACTGCTTATTCTTGCTTCTCTCCTATTCCTATTCGGTACAAACTCTCTACTCAATAGGTTCCTGAAAGTATCTATTATCCCTTAGCAAGTTATGAAGTACTTACATCCTAGGGATCTATCACTAGTATAAAGCTATAGTAGTCGTGCCCTATCCTCCAGTCTTTGGGAGGGTCGATAGCCATTATAGGGTCTACTATAACCCATACAGCCTGCTCGTTATCCTCGGCTTTTATATATGGATACCTAATACCCCTATAGCCTAGAACCTGTGATATAGACTCTAGTAATAGCTCTAAGCTACTGATATCGCGCTCTAGGTAGACTAGGGTAGCAGCGTGTTCAGCGTATTCGTCGCCATCTGTATCGACTAGTCCTACAGCAGCCTTTAGCCCTACGCTACGGTAGAGAGTAGCTAGCAGTACAGCGTAGTCTTCGCAGTCCCCAGCACCTACTTCTATTACCTCTGTAGGCGATGACACATACTCTAGCCCCCATGGATCGCTGAGATACTTTATGTTCGCGTTAACCCAGCTACTTATAGCATGTACCTTGAAGACATCATTATTCATAAAGGACTGGGGGAAGCGAACGCTAATTGAAACTATTACGCTCTTAGTCTCGTTAGAGTACGTGTTATCTAGGTATAGTCTGTGGTGTTCTCTCCACGTAGCTCCCGATAGCGTGTAGCTGAACTCTGCATCAGCTACTCTACCGAGGTTCCTAACAGTGCTCCACTTCGCGTTCTTCAATAGAACCACTACATCGCAGGATTCTTTCTGGCATGTTTTTAGCACCTTTACCCTGATCTCGTAGACGAGGCTTGGGTAAACCTCGAATGTAACTATGCTCCAAGAGCCCGGGTAGACCTTCACTACATCCCACAGAATAGTCCTATTAGTAGCTAGGTACTTCTCCAAGATCTCGACCGCTCTTCTACGTATATCGGGTTCTACCGCGGCTATATAGCTACGTATAGTCCCGGCTATATCTCCCCCGTCCACCCTGTTCTCTGTAAAGCGCTGAGTACTCTCTACGAGCTGTTTTGCGACGAAAAAACTGGCTAGTGCTACGGCTACTGCTGAGATAAGGATAAGTACTACCAGCTCTCTCAAGCCTATACATATGCAAGCCGATCTAGAAGTAGAAATCATAACAACCACTTACAGAGTCTACTAATAGCTATGTCTAGAACCGCCCAAATACCTTGCTCCGCTCTCTAATTTGCTTCTAGTGTTTAACGGTATCCTCTGTATGTTTACGTCATCGCGGATTTACCTGAACATACTCCGCTTAATTTTTACGTAGTCTACTAGCTTCCTATCACTGAGTAGAGCTAGTACTACTTCTCTGAGCCCGGCGAGCGAGACAAGGTAGTCCTCTACGCCTTCAGTGCTTGCTAGAGAACTCCTTGTCCTTTTCTCAACATATACGTATCCCTTGTTCTTCAGCTCGTTAACGGCTTTTACTATATCACTGTATTCTGGAATATCTTCTCTCAGCGTAGTATTCATCCCCTTGATCTCAACGTAGATCTCGGATAGCCATAGCCTGTGATATAGCCCTAATACCCTGAGGACATCGCCCATTGTTCTCTCAAATCCTTTCTCTGCGGCTAGGATATTGTATATTTCCACTAGATTCATCCCCTATAGTATATTTTGCATTATACAGCTATAAACTAGCCGCTCGAGCCTTTCGGGATCGTTGCAGCATACCCAGCTACCTCTCCCTACCTCTGTGATGGTAGTAGGGTATTTGCGGCCTAGGTAGATATTCGACGCCTGGTCTCTGCTGTATTGCCTGGGGATAGAGCTCCATTAACTCGTAGATTTCTGGCGGTACATCTGTCGATACTGGAAGACCCATAGCCTTGGCTTCCTCAGCTGTTATTGGGTAGTCGTGTGTATAGTAGCCTTCGGTCAACTTCCTAGCTATTTCTCTCGCTTTATCTTCTCCGAGCCTGTCTTTTAATAAATACACTATTATCTCCTGGATTTCGCTGAGAGCTTTCTCGGCTACATCAGCGTATATCAGCGTTGTATCGCTTGCCTTATTTCCCTTGGTTCTAGCTATCTTGATTAGAGAGGGCGCTGGAAACACTCCCTTGGGGGTCTGTAGCTGGGGATCTAGAGGTCCTAGGACAGCGTCTGGATCCATTATTATCTTATCGGCTGCGAGTGCTACAAGGGTGCCTCCGCTCATAGCGTAGTGGGGGATTATAACTATCTTCTCGCCTTTATGCTTCTTTAGAGCCATAGCTATCTGGGAAGCAGCTAGCACTAGTCCTCCAGGGGTATGTAGGATCAGAGCTATAGGTTGTTCTGGCGGTGTACTCCTTATAGCTCTCAGTATAGCTTCTGAATCCTCTATGTCTATGTACCTGTAGACCGGTATGCCGAAGAACCCTATCCTCTCCTGGCGGTGTATCATCGTTATAACGCGCCAGCCGTACTTTCTCTCAATGCTCTGTATGATGTGTAGCCTTGCGTGCTGTAAACTCCTCATCCGGAGCTGTGGATGTATCAGAGCATATAACAGGACTATCCAGAAGAGGAAACCGATAATATCTATACCTAACCAGCCAGTGTCAACCAACTCTACGCTACACCTTAATGAAGTGTATAGTACGGCTTTGATATTAAGTCTTAGCCGCGATTAGGTCTTTAGGAAACAGGGCCTAGAACAAAACTTAATAGTTTATAAACACGGCATTTTATAGTTGTAGACGGCTTTATACGGACTAGAGAATGGGTGTTACTTTGGGCAGGGAACTCGGCGATGTCGACAAGTTCTTGAACAACCTATGGGAGCCCCGCGACGAGGTAAACGATCTCCTAAGAGAAGCCTATAACCAGCTGTCAAGACAGCTCGACAACATACTCCTAGAGATTTCGCGCGAACTACGCCTTAGCGAGGAGAATGTGAGCGAGCTAAGGTCTAAGATCCTCTGGGAGGTAAGCCAAGTAATTGACCAGATAATAGGCGATCTCAGGAGAGCCTTAGGTGGGCTACGTTGAAATCTGGGTATAGACCGGTAGCGATCGAGGAACTACTAGTAGCTGGAGAGAAGATCCTGTATAGAGCTCGGGTAGACGAGCTCAAAGCATACGAGGGCTTGAGTATAATACCCTTAGTAAGCGGTAGTGATCCTTACTTCTTCCTTAAGAATCTCGAGGTTGTTCTAACTAATAAGCGCTTAGTCTTTTTCCAGTCAACCGCAGATGGTGCCACGCTTCTACGAGAATTCAGTAAGGAAAGAGGGAAAGCTGTAGTAGCTTCACGTATAGGTCATTTAGTGCAGTACTTCTACCTACCCCTAAGCGATGTAGCTAGAATGGGTATTAGGTCCTTCCGTGGGATAGAAAAGATGTTCTACTTATCTCATCTTAGGAAGCTGAGCTATCCGCTTCTCTCGCTAGGAGTAGTGCTAGCTGCTCTAGGAGCTTCCCTATTGCTCCTAGTATTCACGCCTATCTACTCCATGTTAATTGAGCATCTGCTCGCACAAAGCTACGCTATAGCTATAGGATCCGCTCTCTTAGCTTTAGGAGTAATAGTAGGAGTTCTCAGTAGGAGACGCTATATGACGGTCGAGAGATCGGAGAGTAGAGAGGTAGATTCAGTAGCACTAGCTATCACTACTTATCCACCGCTAAAACAGGGGTTCTCATCCAATGATGGAGCCTCTAGAGAAAGCTATGAGGAAGAGTCTGGTACCACGCGCGGAGTCCCCATAACTATGGTTTTAGAATCCTATGGGGATAGGGCTAAGGAACTGCTAGAGCTAGCTATAGCGTTGAATAAAGCGGCTAAGCCTTAGCCACCTATACGCTGCTATGACCAGCTTCAACCAGCGTTCCCTCCTCGTATGTGTTGCGGGAAGCATATTGCACCAATACTGTTTTAAGAGCTATAGCTGATACACGTGTTTAACGGAATAGGCTTCGCGCTAAAGTGCTTTCTCGAAAACCTCCAGTCCACGGTTCGAGCCGGTGGCATGTAGTATGGCTAGACAAGGCTTAAGTACTAGTACTGGTCTCCACAGGCTTGTCCTCGTTCTACTACTCGTGGTTACAGCTATTGCGCTACACGTAGTGAGAGTACCGTTTCCACTGCTACCCATACTCTTGTTCGACTTAGCCGGGGTTCCACTAGTTGTTGCCAGTCTAGTCTCTCTACGTGCTACAACTCTGATGGGTCTTCCTCTCTTCTACTTAGGTGTGCTGGCTCTAGGTTCGCTTGAGCCTATAGGTCCTTTTATGAAGGCTTTCGCAGAGTTCTCCACATACTTACCAGTAGCACTAATGCATGAAAAATTCGTATCTAAGTGGGGTTATTCGCTGAAAACAAAGATGTTCCTAGTAGTACTAGCTACTGCGTCGAGAGTTGTATTCATGGCTTTACTCAACATAGCTTTTACACCACTCTACCTAATGTACTTCCTAGGGTTAGCGACAAATTACTGGGAGGGACTGTTAATGGTTCTCCAGATACTGCACCTTATATCACTATTCAACGTTATAGCGGCTGTATACACGGTTCTATTGGCGTTCCCCGTTATAAGTATCCTTAAGAAGCTCAGAACAATACCTATCTGAGGATATTGTGAGCAATGACTAGGCCTAGGAATACGAGCAGTAGGGAAGTACTTAGAGTAGAGAACCTATGGTTCCGCTACCCCAATAGCGAGTGGGTGCTTAGAGGAGTGAACCTTGTAGTGAATAGGGGGGAAATAATACTCGTAGTAGGCGATACCGGTTCCGGTAAAACCTCTCTTGTAAGAGCACTATCAGGAATTGGCGTAAAGGTTTATGGAGGAGAAGTACGTGGTAAAGTGTCAATACTCGGTGCATTCTCCGGAGAAGTATCTATGGAGGAAGCAGCTAGTCACGTAAAGGTGGTAAACCAGAACCCGTATACACACTTTGTGTACCCCAGGCTAGGCGTGGATCTCCTCTTGTACGCGGAAGAAGCATATGGAGATAGGGAGAAAGCTATTAGGGAAGTAGAGGGCTGGGCCGCCGCAACTGGTGCATGGGATATTCTTAGAAAAACTATTTTTGAAGCCTCTGGAGGAGAGCTGAGGAGAACGGCTATAGCTAAGGCATCGATCACCCATCCCTCCATCATCCTCCTCGATGAGCCACTAATGTGGTTAGACGATGATAGTACTGTAAAGCTGAGAGAGCTCCTAGTAGAGCTTAAGTCTAAGGGGGTCTCGATACTAGTTTTTGAGCATAGATTTCTCCCGATCCTAGACCTAGCGGATAGGGTCTACGAGCTACGAAACGGAGTATTGGTTC